>JBIHZT010000641.1:0-2637 GCA_044240265.1 Luteolibacter sp.
CTGGGTGAATGCCGCCTGATCCGCCTCGTTGTGGCCCTGGCGGCGGTAGCAATACATGTCGAGCACGATGTCGCGGCCGAATTTCTGGCGGAATTCCAACGCGAACAGCGCGGCCCAGTAAAGTTCCATCGGCTCCTCGCCATTCACGTGGAGAATCGGCGCGTCGATCATTTTCGCCACGTCGGTCGCATAGGCGGACGAGCGGGCGTCGGCCGGAGCGGTGGTGAAACCGATCTGATTGTTGATGATGAGATGGATGGTGCCGCCGGTGCGGTAGCCCTTGAGCTGGGAGAGATTGAGAACCTCCGCCACCGAGCCCTGGCCGGCGAAGGCGGCGTCTCCGTGAAGCAGAATCGGCAGCACTTGCTGGCGGTCGATTTCGCCTCCGCTGAGATCATTGAGCACACGCTGGCGGGCGCGGGCCTTGCCTTCCACGATGGAGTTGACGGCTTCCAGATGACTGGGATTCGCCGCCAGACTGACGCGGACTTTTCCATCGGCCAGCTCGCGGATGCTTTCGTAGCCGAGGTGGTATTTCACATCGCCATCCCCGGCGACCGTATCCGGCTCGTAGGTGGGGGTGAATTCATAGAGCACGGTGGTGAGGGACTTCCGGACGAAATTCGCGAGCACGTTCATCCGCCCGCGGTGGGACATGCCCATTTCGATTTCCTTCACGCCGTGCGACGGGCAGGCCTCGAGAATCGCGTTGAGGATGATCATCGCGCCCTCGCCACCTTCGTTAGAGAACCGTTTTTCGCCGAGGAACCGCTTGCCCAGGAAATTTTCGAACGCCTCCGCCTCGAGCACCCAGCAGAGTGAGTTGAGCTTTTTCGCCGGAGTTTCATCGGAGCGCAGCGCGTGGGTTTCGATCCGCTCGCGCACCCAGTGGCGGATGGTCGTATTGTGGATGTGCATGAACTCGAAGCCGATTCTGTTCGAGTAAGTCGCCTCCAGCGCGGCCACCATGTCGCGCAGTTTCATCTTGTCGCCGTGGCGGAAAAACGAGTTCCACACGACCTTGTCCAGATCCTCCGTGCTCAGTCCGAACTGCTCGATCTTGAGCCGCGGATTGAGCTCCGCCGGTTCCAGCGGATTGATCGCCGCCTGCGTGTGGCCGAGCGTGCGGTAATTATAAATCAAACTCACCACCTTGCCGAAGAACGCCAGATCCGCATCCGACGCCGGCGCGGTGCCACCGGTCGCGGCCTCCTCTTTGCGCTTCACCTGGGCAGAGCCGAGCTCGAAGCCTTCAAAAAACGCCGCCCAGGTCGCATCGACCGACCTCGGATCTTCGCACCATTCGGAGTATTTGGATTCCAATAATTCAGCGTTCTGTCGCGGCGAAACCGAAGAGTTCATGAGAGATGGATAAAATAATGAGGCGCGCCAGCAAATTTCCCGCTTGGCCCGCCACGCGCGGCGCTTCATTAAAGGGGCCAGTCCGTCGCGTCAACCGCGCAGGCACGAATTTCACGGTAAAACCGGGAGTCCCAATCATGATTGAAGTGAATCAACTTACCAAGCGATACGCCCGCCACGAAGCGGTCCGCGGCATCGACTTTTCTGTGGCCCGCGGGGAGATCGTCGGTTTCCTCGGCCCCAACGGTGCCGGCAAGACCACCACCCTGCGAATGCTCACCGGCTACCTGCCGCCCACCTCCGGCACCGCGACCATCGCGGGCTTCGACATCTTCCGCCAATCCATCGAGGCCCGCCGGAAAATCGGCTACATGCCGGAAAACGTCCCGCTCTACGAAGACATGCGCGTCCGGGAATACCTGAAATTCCGCGCCCAGCTCAAGGGCCTCGGCAACAGCGACACCCGCCGCCGCGTCGGCGAGGTCATCGATATCTGCGGCCTCGACAGCGTGCGCCGCAAGATGATCAAGACCCTCTCGAAAGGCTACCGCCAGCGCGTCGGCCTGGCGGACGCCCTCGTCCATGATCCCGAGCTCCTCATCCTCGACGAGCCCACCAACGGGCTCGATCCGAACCAGATCCGCCAGATCCGCGAGCTCATCCGCCGCCTCGGCCAGACCCACACCGTGCTCATTTCCACCCACATCCTCTCCGAGGTGGAAATGATCTGCAACCGCGTCATCATCATCGACGGCGGGCAAATCAAAGCCGCCGACACGCCCGCCAACCTCGTCGGCCAGATGCGCGCCGCCGGCCGCATCCAGGTGGAAATCCAGGCCGACAGCGAAGTCGTCGCCGGTGCGCTCAACCGCATGGAGAACGTCAAAAAAGTCACCCCCGAGCCACTCGACGGCGGTTGGACGCGCTACACCGTGTGGGTCGATTCCGGCACTGATTCCCGGGAACGCATCGCCCGCCTCTGCTCCCAGTACGGCTGGCCGCTGCGGTCCCTCTTCCGCCATGTCGCCACCCTGGAGGACGTGTTTGTGGAGCTGACGCGGAAAGACTGATGCCGCCCGGGGAGGATGGCCTCGCGGTGCCGGGACTTATGAAAGAGGTAAACGATCAGAATCACGGCGACCGGTGATCGCCGCTACTTTCACCCGCTCCAACAGCTCGGAATCCGCCTCCAGCGCGTCCGCCACGGCGCTGATGACTTTGAGCGTCGGCCGGGAAACGTGGTGCTCCATGCCCTCGACGTCCTTGTAGATGGTC
>JBIHZT010000643.1:0-2629 GCA_044240265.1 Luteolibacter sp.
GGCGAAAAACGCCGGCATGGGATACGTCGTGATCACCGCGAGGCATCACGATGGATTTGCGATTTATCCCTCGAAGGCCAGTCGCTACAATCTGCTAGCATCAGGTTCCTACAAGGGTGCCGATCCACTCGCCGCGCTCAAGGCGGCCTGTGTGAAACACGGTCTGCTCTTCGGCATCTATTACTCGCCGCTGGAATTCCGCGGATCCCCCAATGGCTTCAATGCCGAGGACGAAAAGGCCGTCGCCGAGGGCTTCGACTACCGCACGCTCGGGCCGCAGCCATACGCCACCAATGCCGAGATCGTCGCCCTCGCCCAGGCCCAGATCAAGGAACTCGCGGAGTGGTACAAGCCCGACATCCTGTGGTTCGACGGCACTTGGGACAAGATGGGGATATGGACCGATGAAGACGCCCGCCATGCGGAAAAGTCCCTGCGTGCGGCGGTTCCGGACATGCTCGTCAACAACCGGATCGGCACAGCTACCGCCGATTTCAACACCTTCGAAAACGAAATCCCCGAATCCCCGCCCGCCGGCAACTGGGAGTATTGTTGGAACATGGGCGCGTTCTGGGGCTACAACCCGCGCAACTACACCCCGGAACTCGTCAAAACTCCGGAGCACTACATCGAGACACTCGTTAGAATCGCATCGCTCGGTGGCAATTACCTGCTCAACGTCGGCCCGGATCCCACCGGCAAATTCCATCCGATGGCGGTCGATTACCTCACGAATATCGGCGCTTGGGTGAACACCAACGGCGAGGCGGTCCACGGGGTTTCCAAGAGTCCTTTCAAGGAAAAGCCCGCCTGGGGATACGCCACCTGCCGCGAGGGCAAGGTCTATCTGATCGTCAGGGACATGCCGGCCGGAGAGACCCGCTTGTCGATTCCCGCGTTGAAGAACCGACCACTCGGCTCCCGCTTGCTGGGAGCACCGGAGCGGCGGCTGGAACTCATGACGGGAACCGCGAATTGGGCCGTTGGCCCCGTCTCCGCTGACAAGACCCTGCCTTTCCGCGTGATTGAAATTTCCGTGGAGGGCTACCCGGAGCTGGCGGAATGATTTTCCGTGATCTCAGCCCCGATCCGCTTTGACTGGCGATTGCTGGTGGCAATGCCGGAACGACATGGATTACATTGACGGCACGACCATGAGACTTCCCATGCATGACAGGCCCAGTCTCCGGCGTGCCATTGGAATCCTGCTTACCGTGTGCGGGCTTTGCCACGCCGCGCCTGCGGAGCTGACGAAGGTGGCGGAAGTCCGCGCCTTGAGCCGCGCCGATGAATTCGTGGAACATCCCGTCCGGCTTCAGGGGGTCGTCATTTCCGACGTGCGCGGAGCCGGGATGTTTCTCCTGGACGATACCGCCGGCATCTGGATCGAAGGCGATGCCAGGATCTTTCAAGGACTGCGGCGCGGCGATCTGGTAGAGGTCCGCGGCATGTCGGCACCCGGCAAGTTCGCCCCCGTCGTCGTCGTGGATTTGCTGACCAAACTGGGCATTGCGCCGATCCCTCCTCCGGTCCGGGTCACCTACGAGGATTTGCGGCCCGGCAGCTATGACGCGCAGTGGGTCGAGATCGACGGGATCGTGCGCAACGTGGCCAGCGGGTATCTTGACCTGGCGACGGGTGGTGACCGTCTGCGCCTGTTTTTCACGGACGAAACAGATGGCATCCTGCCCGTCGATTCGAAGATTCGGGTCCAGGGAGTCGCCATGACCCAGTTCACGCGCAGTGGCCAGGCCATGTACCCGGTTGTCACGGTGAAGAGTGGCATGAAGCCGACGGTCATCGAACCACCACCGCCAGACCCGCCCCTCCGCCGCATCGACCGTTTGATGGCCTTCTCCGACAGGCTGGATAACGAACACCGCTTCCGCATTCAGGGTGTGGTCACTTACCATCGCCCCGGAGAGGCGATCTGGCTGGAGGAGAACGGCCACGGTATCCGGGTAAATTACACCGACTCCAACAGCTATGCCGTCGGCGAGGTGGTCGAGATCACCGGATTTCCGGTCAGGGGGCAGAACTATTCACCCGAAATGGAGGACGTGACCGTGAAACGGATCGCCTTCGGCATTCCCCGCGCTCCGGTGTTTCTCCAATCCACCCGCGATGCCCTCGATCATGATGCGGGATTGGTGACCCTTGAGGTAGCGATCGTGGGATTCATTTGGGTGCCGGAGGGATTGCGATTCGTCCTGCGCGACAAACACCGCGATTTCATCGCCCAAATCAGTGACGCGAAAATCGTCATACCACCCGAATGGCAGTCTGGCTCACTAATCCGGGTCACCGGAATCTGCGGGGTGTCATCCGCTGCAGTCACCGATTATCCGGGAATGATCTATCCGCGAGAGCTCAAGCTCATCGTGCGCTCGCCGGCCGATATCCAGGTGCTCAAAACCCCGCCATGGTGGAATGCCGAGCGCCGCTCGTGGCTGCTTGCCGCGATCACCGCGGTGCTCGTGCTCGTCGCGCTCGCCAGCGTCTGGTTCTCGCGGCGACGACTCCGCCAGGCCGCCGCCGCACGCCGCCAGGCCGAGGCGGAGTTCTCAGCCATCCTCGGCGAGCGCAACCGCATCGCCCGCGAAATCCACGATACGATCGCCCAAGGTCT
>JBIHZT010000642.1:0-2629 GCA_044240265.1 Luteolibacter sp.
GCGATTGATTTCGTCGATTACAAAGAATCACAGGACACCCAAAACGGGGAAATTTGAAAAATTTGTCCGTTGCCAGTCACCGCGTGCCCGTTCAAATATCCCCTCACCGATGGTCGATCAAACCCCTGCTGTTGAAATCAAAAACCTGGTGAAGGATTTCAAAACATCCTTCCGGAAACAAATGCTGCGGGCGGTGGACGGCGTCTCGATCCGGATCATGCCGGGCGAGGTTTACGGGCTTATCGGGCCTAACGGATCAGGGAAATCGACGACGATGAAGGCCCTGCTCGGGCTGGTGGCTCCGACCGCCGGAACCTGCGCGATTTTCGGCAAGGACTCGCTGAAGGTGGACTCGCGCAACGACGTGGGTTTCCTGCCGGAGAATCCCTATTTCTACAAACACCTCAGCGGCGCGGAAACCCTGCGATTTTACGGGAAACTCTGCGGCTTGAAGGCCCGGGTGCTGGAAGACCGGGTGGGCGAACTGCTCGCGATGGTGGATCTGGAGGACGCCCGCGACCGGCGCATCGGCGGCTACTCGAAAGGGATGCTACAGCGCATCGGCCTCGCGCAAGCGATGGTGCAGGAGCCGCGCCTGGTGATTCTCGACGAGCCGACAGCCGGCGTGGATCCCATCGGTTCGCGGCAGATCCGGGATTTGATTTTCAAACTGCGGGAGCGCGGAATCACCGTTTTCCTGTGCTCCCACTTGCTCGAACAAGTGCAGGAGGTCTGCGACCACGTCGGCATCATTTACCGGGGCAGGATGGTGAAAGAGGGGCGGCTGGAAGAGCTGATCGCCATCGAGGACCAGACGGAAATCATCATCAAGGACGCCAGCCCTGAGCTCGTTGCGCAGATCCAGGAAATGGTGGCGAAATCCGCCGGGGCCTCGTTGATCCGCACCGGCAAGCCGCGCACCACGCTGGAACGGCTGTTCCTCCGTGAAACCATCAACCGGGAAAAAGACTCATGAGCACGACCACCGCAACCGCCTCCCGGGGCTCCCACATCAGCCGGATCCTGGTGATCGCCCGGCACGCCTTCACCCAACTGGTGCGGATGAAGGTGTTCTACTTCCTCGCCGTGTTCGCGGTGATCGCCATCGCCAGCAACTTCTTCGACCTGCCACAGCACGAGGGCCCGGAATCCGTGGGCGTGAACGTGCTGCGCTCGATCAAGAGCTGGTCGCTGGGAACGATGACCTTGTTCTCGGTGGTGCTGTCCATCGTGGCGACCGCGCTGCTGCTGCCCAAGGACGTGGAGGACCGCACGCTTTACACGATACTGGCGAAGCCCGTCCCGCGCATCGACTACCTGGCGGGAAAACTGCTAGGTGTGCTGCTGCTGGTCTTCGTGTCGCTCGCGCTGATGGACGTGCTGATGACCGTGGTCCTGCAAATCCGCTCCGCGATGGTGCTGGAACAACAACTCGCAATGGCGCAGGCGCTGGAATGGCCAAAGGAGGCGATCGACTCGCTGCGCCTGGAAACCGCCGCCAACGGCCCCACCTGGTCGCTGCAAGGCGCGGTCTTCGCCGTGTTCCTGCGCGCCTCGGTCATGGCCTCGCTGGCGCTGCTGATCTCGACGTTCTCGTCGAGCACGCTGTTCACCACGATCATCAGTTTCCTGATCTATTTCATCGGCCACTTCCAGGCGGACATGCGCGACGCCTACCTGCAAGCCGGGCAAGCGGGAGAAGGATTGTTCGCGCGGATGCTGTCGCTGATCGTCTCGCTGTTTCTGCCTGATTTTCAGAATTTCAACGTCATCGACGCGGTGATCGAAGGGCAGACCATGCCGCTGCTGATCCTCGGGAAACTGACCTTGATCGGGCTTTACTACGCCCTGTTTTTCACCATCGCGTCGTGGTTCGTCTTTGCGGAAAAGGAATTCTAATCCCGTGAAACCCTGGCAACGAAATGGAATCCTGACGGTGGCGCTGCTCGCCTTCGGTGCGGCGCGCATGCCTTACGAGGCCGGACTCGCCAAGGAACTCCGTGATGCCGACCTCACCCCGCAGCCGATGGAAATCGGCACCCGCGACAAAATCGGCCAGACCAGTTCCGCCGTCGCTCTCGGCGGACTACGAACGCTGGTCGCGACCTTCATGAACCTGCGTGCGTTCTCGTTTTTCCAAGAGCAGCGCTGGGATGATCTCGCGGAGACCTTCGACACCATCGTCGATCTGGCGCCGCGCACGCGTTACTACTGGGAGACCGGTTCCTGGCACATGGCCTACAACGCGGCGTCGTACTACATGAACGATTCCAAGCTACCGTCCCTGCGGCGGCGCGAAGCGTGGCGCACCTCGATTCACCGTGGCCGGGCGTTTCTGGAACGCGGCATCCGCAACAACCCCGAGGACTGGAGCCTCTCGGCCAGCCTCGGATTCCTGCTCTCGGACATCAACAAGTTCCGCGCCTTTCGCGATCCGAACGAGTCCTTCGCCGCCGCCGCGGAAGCCTACCGCCGCTCGGCGGACACCGGCACGGCGCTGCCTTACGTGCGCCGCTCGGAGCTCTACGCGCTCGCCCGCGTCGCCGGAAAGGAAAAAGAAGCGCTCGCCCTGGCGCGCTCGCTCTACGCGGATCAAAGAAACCGCACCCCCACCCTGCTGATCCTGCTT
>JBIHZT010000644.1:0-2625 GCA_044240265.1 Luteolibacter sp.
GACCGCCACCGCCATCACCCATCGCGCCCTGCCCGTGCTCCAAGGCGCGCCGTCGCTCACCGAACTCGCCACGCCGCAGCGGGTGGCATTCGATGTGGAAGCTTTCGGAACAATCAGCCAGCTTTTCCTCCGACTCGGCAGGGATGGCCCGATCGTAAACCTCAACCACAAACCAAGCCCATGAGAATCATCGCCGGGACCGCCGGACGCATCGCCATCAAGGTTCCCTCGGCCGTCGCCAGACCCACCACCGACTTCGTGCGGCAGGCGGTTTTCTCGATCCTCGGGGAGAAAGTGGAAAACGCCCGCGTGCTTGATCTGTTCGCCGGCTCCGGCGCGCTCGGACTCGAAGCGCTCAGCCGCGGCGCAAGGTCCTGCACCTTCGTCGATGAACACCGCCAGGCGGTCAACGTGATCAACGAGAACCTCACGAAAGCCCGGCTCACCGGCGGCCATGCCGTGAAATCCGAGGTCGCCACCTTCCTCAAGCGCGACGCCGCCACCTACGACCTCATCTTCGCCGATCCGCCGTATTGGAAATTCTACGGCGACAAGGACCACGTCACGGAACTCCTGAACAGCGGCCTCATCCCGCCCCGCCTCGCGCCGGACGGCTGGTTGATCGTGGAAATTTCCTCCCATCAGAAATCACCGGAATGCGGGGATTTCAACCTCGTCGTCCGCCGCGAGTACGGCAGCAGCACGATCATTCTCTACTCCAAAAAGTAGTCCAGGACTTCAGTCCGCTCTTCCTCTTCACCCATCCAAACCTTCTCCAAACGAATCCTCAAACTCCCCCGGCGAAATCCCATTTCTTTCTCCAACTCCCAAAACAAACCCATCCTTCAATCCCGCCTTCATGGGATTCCCCAAGATGTAGCGCCGAAAATGCTCCAGCTGAGCCTCGCTTCTCACGATGTGATCGTAAGTTTCCGCCTGCCAAAAACTCCCCGATCTTCCGAGCATACCGTTGATCGTCCGCGCGCTTGCGCCTTTCCAGCTTTTCAGAATCGAACCCAGCGTCATGCCTTCCATCGGTTCGACCAACGCATGCACATAATTGGGCATGATGACCCAAGCGTCCAGATGGCAGGATTTTCCGTGTGACGAAATCATGATTTGCGAAAGCACTTCCGCAAGGGACGCCCTCGCCAACAAACACTCCCCATGTCCCCCGTCCAACAACTGATGGAATCTCGCCGTGAATTTCTGATGGAATTCCCTGCGGACGTCTTCCGGAACGCCTGCGAGATCCTCACACGGAGCGATACCACGCTGGGCCAACCATGAGTTGCGCTGTTGGAGCCATTGTTCCCGGACATCGGCAGGGATTGAATCCGCGAGGCGAGTCGTAATGAAATAGGTCCTATCCCATTGCCTCCAATGCGGCAGTTTCAGCCGATGCGGCCGCACCGTTTCTTCCGGATTGTAAGGCGTGAAAGCCATCGCGGGAGCGTGGTTTCCTCACCAAAGTAGTCAAGGACTTCAGTCCGTTCTTCATCTTCACGCCTCCCGCTCAAAGAACGGACTGAAGTCCTCGACTACTTTACACCCACTCATTATTCTCGCGCTGATGCGATTCCTAACCGCCCTCACCCTCTACCGGCTCATCCTGCCGCTGCTCTTCATCGCGGCGTTCCCCGGATGGATCGTGAAGATGCTGCGCCGCGGCGGTTTCGGCACGCGTCTCGGCGAGCGCGCGGCGATTTACACCACCCCGCTGGAATACGAACCCTGCGGCGCGGTGCATTTCCACGCGGTGAGTGTCGGCGAGTCGATGCTCGCGCTGAAGCTGATCCGCGAGTGGCTCGTGAGGGAACCGGAGCGGCGCTTCGTGCTTGCGACCGGCACCGCCACCGGTCACGCGGTCGCCACCGCGGCCGATATCGGCGGACTCCGTGTCACCTACGCGCCGCTGGATTTCCGCTGGATGGTGCGCCGGTATTTGAATCGCTTCGAGCCGTCGCAGATCGTCCTGATCGAAGGCGAGGTCTGGCCGCACTTGTTGCTGGATTGTGAAAAACGCCACATCCCGGTGCGCCTCGTCAACGCCCGCATGTCGCCGCGGTCCGCGCGCCGGTTTGAAAAATTCGCCGCGTGGCTGCGACCGGTTTACGGACTGCTAGACGCCGTGGCGATCCAGGAAGCCGATGACGCGCCGATCTGGGAGACGCTCGGAATCGCACCACACAAGATCCACGCCACCGGCAGTTTGAAATTCGATCCCGGCAGCGGGGCGAGACCGACGTGCCGGCCGGAATTCCAGGAAATGCTGGACGCCTTCGGAAAAGGCCGGCCCGTCGTGCTCGCCGCCAGCACGCATGCCGGCGAGGACGCGTTCATCGCGGCGGCGATCCGCGAGGCGGATCCGGAAGCCCTCGCCGTCCTGGTTCCGCGCCATGCCGAGCGCCGGGCGGAGGTGATGGAGGATTTGGAAAAGGCGGGGTTCCTGGTGAAATTGCGATCCACCGCATTCGCGGCGACCGATGATCGCCGCTACGTGTTTGTCATCGACTCCACCGGCGAGCTGCGCGACTGGACGGCGCATGCCGACGTGGTCGTCATCGGGAAAAGTTTTCTATCAACCGGCGGCCAGAACCCCTGCGAGGCCATCCTCGCGAACAG
>JBIHZT010000091.1:0-9298 GCA_044240265.1 Luteolibacter sp.
ACTCCGGAAACCCCGATCTCACCGATCTTGGCGAGCACGCTCGACGGCTCCGCCTGAAGAAGCCGGGTGGCCAGCAGCAGGAATATCAGATGCCTCATGGTTTTTGCGCGCTGATGCGATTGTCGAGAATCTTGTCCTTGTAGCCCTGGACGAGGTTTTCGATTTTGACGCGGGTGGTGCCAATGAACGGCTCGCGTGCACCGAGAGCCTTGCCGAGGGCGTAGTTCTCGTAGCGGTCGAGGATCTCGTTGGAGGTGTTGAAGAGGGCGATGTTCTTGCGCTGGAGATCGGCGATGTCGCGTTTGTGAACGAGAATCTCGGCGGCGAGTTTCGCGCGTTCCTCCTCTTTGGTGCGCGCGACGGCCGCTGCCTTCTGATAGCCGTTTTTCCACTCGTCGCGGTTTTGGGTGATTTCAACAATGCGCTTCTCCCGCTCGGCGAGTTTGTTGTTGAGCTTGGCGATGGTTTCGTCGGAAGCGGCCTTGTCGGCGGCGTTCTGTTTGACCAGAGAAGCGTGGCGTTTTTCAAGCTCGACGGTCTTCGCGGTCAGGTCGGTGATTTTCTTTTCGGCGACCGTCTGGGCGGCCTGGGCATTGGCGGCGTCGGTCTGGGCGGTGCGCAGTTGGAGCGTGACGCTGCGGAGCTGCTCGCGGAGTTTCTGCGAGGGATCGGCTTCCTCGGCGGCTTGCAGGGGAATGCCGAGAATGAAGAGGAGAAGGAGCGGGACGCTCCCGGCACGGTCTGGGGCGAGACGGCCCAGCCACTTGGAGATGGCGATGGATGGAAATTTCATTACAATGTTAGAACTTGGCGTTGATGTCGAACTGGATGATGTCGGAGCTGAGTGGCGGGCCACTGACTTCGTTGGAACTCATCCAGACGAGGGCGAGACGGACGAAGGGTGAGACCGCGAAGCTGCCACCGATGGTGAAGCCCTGGACGTTGGTGCCACCGCCGCCGAAGTCGGAGTCGGTGAAGCCATCGACGACGGCGTCGGACTCGACATAGCGGTAGCCGAAGGCGGTCTGCCAGTCGCCGAACTTCTCGAGGGCGGGCATGCCGACCTGGAAGGCGGTGTACCAGGCGGTGTCGCCGCCTTCGAACTCGCCGACCCCGCTGCCATTGGCGGGACCGCGGTTGTTGACGGCGACCTTGTCGATGGCGGATGCGTTGTATGCGAGGTTCTTGGTGGCTTCGCCGACCAATGAGAGAGTGACGGGGTCGAAGCCCTCGTATTCGAGCTTGCCGGTGACGGTGAGGTTCTCGAACTCGGAGGCGAGTCCGTAGTATTGATACTGGTATTTGGTGCCGAAGTCGTTAGCTGCGGTGGGCACGATGTCGCGCAGGGCGCGGTAGGTGTTTCCGCGCTGGGCGAAGCTGGGGCGGGTGGTGTCGGTGTCACCGGCATCGCTCGAAGTTAGAGGAGTGTATGGGGTGGAAAGCTCACCCTGGACTCCGTCGAAACCATAGTAGGCGACGCTGAACTTGGTTTTCCAATCGTCGGCGAATTTCCAGTCGATTCCGAGTTGGGCACCGGTGAGCCATTTGTCGGTGCTTTCGAATTTCGACGGCTGGTTGGAGGCGAAGTTGAAGTCCGTGTTATAGACTGGAAAATAACCGGCGGCGAAGAAGGTGGAGACGCAGTCGTTGATCTTCACCTTGCCGCGCAGGGCGAGGCCGTCGAAGCCGAGGTCGTTGTCCCAGTGGATGTCCGTGGAGAAGAACGGATTGTCAAAACGACCGACGAGGAAGGTGAGTTCCTGGCCGTCGCCGGGGCCGGCATCGTAACTCAGGAAAGCGCGATCCAGCCAGATGGCGTATTTCGAGAAATCGCCGCCGGAGCCACCGAGTGTCTGGTTGGTGGAGGTCGGCGAGTTGCTGTCGCCGGTGGCGAGACGGACGCCGGCGTTGAAGCCGTCACCCAGCATGATGTCGGTGCCGAGGCGGGCGCGCATGCGGATGCGGTCGCGGTACTGATCCACGTTGTATTGGGGCGAGAACTGGTTGCCGGAAGTGTCGAAGGGCTGGCCGGTGTTGATGGCGTTGAAGTTAGGAAAAGCTCCGGAATTGTCGTTTCCGTCAGGGAAAATGGTGCTTTCCCAGCGTGCGCGGATGTCACCGAAGGGGCGGAACCGGGAGGTCCATTCCGGGTATTGTTTCTCGCTCCATTTTTCCTCGCGGGCGGCGGCCATGAGCTCCTGTTTGATCTGGTCGCGCATGTTGTTTTTCACCACCTCCGGGATGTAGGTGACGCGCATTTCATCCGCCTCGGGGGCGGCTGGCAGCGCGGCATTCTGTGCGGCGACGGCGTCGGCCTGGGCCTGTTGGATCATTTCCGCGGCCTCGGCTTGAGAGAGGATGCCCTTTTGGACGAGGCGGCTGATTAGATTCACCGTGACGTTCGAAGAGGGCGATGCGGGCGCGGGCGCCGCTGGCTCGGCCGGGAGATCGGTGGACAATGGAACGTCCGCGACGGGATCGAGTGTATCCGATAGAGCGGGTGCGGCATCCGCCGCTTGCTCGACCTGGGTGGTCCCGGTGGTGACTTCTTCGGCGGAGAGCACGCTGGCGGCTCCGAGGAATGCGACGATGAGAGATGGTCGGGTGATGGACATGGGAAAATAAATTAGAGAGCCGCCTTGCGGGCTTTGATTTTGAAATCGATATAAGGTGGCATGCCCGCGGGCGGTGCCTGGGAGGTCTGGAGACCGACGAGGACCTGTTCGAGCGCCGCGACGTTGCTGGTGCTGCCGAGCGGCTTGATGCGGGTGACACGGCCATCCTTGTCGATCCAGACGCGGATGCCGTCGTCCATGACCGAGGATTTGGTAGATGAATTTCTCTGAAGCGCTTCCTTGATGGTGGTGACGAGAATCCGCTTCGCATACCAATCGATGCGGGCTTGTTTGGAGCCGCCACCGCCGATGCTGTTGCGACTGCCGCCGCCGTTTCCACTGGTGCCGAGTCCGCTCATGCCGGGGCCGTTGCCCTGGATGTTAGTCCCCAGCACTTCGGACGGCGGCTCTTCCGCTGCTTCGGGCGGCGGCTCGACGGGGTCTGGCTCCTGCTCGACGATTTCCTCTTCCTTGTCCTCAGGGGGTGGCTCTGGCTTGGGTGGCTCGATCTTCGGTGGCGGCGGCGGGGGTGGCGGCGGCGGTGGCAGGGTGATGGAGATGATCTCGTTCTTTTTAGCGACGGTCTTCTTGGTCTTTCCCCCGCCCATCATGAAGGAAACGATGCCGCCCACCAGGACGATGGCTAACAATAAGCCGATGACAAGGCGCTGCTTGTTCGGCTTGGGTGGCGCTGGTGGTCTGGGAGACATGGAAAATGGTTATTTCCCGCCCTTCGGCGGTTGGGTGGCGAGGCCGATCTGGGTGATGCCGACGCGGCCTAGCACGTCGAGCACATCCATGACGCCCTGATACTGGCTCTGGCGGTCGCCGCGGACGACGACAGGAAGTTCGGGGGTGGCTGCTTTCAATTGGCCAAGCTTGGTCTCAAGATCGGCGAGGGTGACGGGCAGGGTGTTGAGGCGGATTTTCCCCTCGTTGTCGATGGTGATGGCCTGCGTCTTGGGCATGTCGAGCTTGGGCGAGGAGGCCTTGCTGGCGCTGGGAAGATTCACCTTCACGCCCTGCACGCCGGCAGTGGTCATGATGATGAAGATCAGCAGCAGCACCAGGTAGAGGTCCACCATGGGTGTGACATTGATGTCATCGTAGCTCTTGTCGTCGGCGGAGGCCATGGGGATTTGAAATTTGAGATTTCAGATTCAATGGGAGGAGCCGCCGGTTTGGTCGGGCTCGACCGGCGGGCGATAGAACTCGGCCATCTTGGCGACGAACTCGTCGATGAACACCTGCATGAGGGCGAGCGAGTTCTTGATGCGGCCGTTCAGGTAGCTGTAGATGAAGAGCGCGGGGATGGCGACGACGAGGCCGACGACGGTGGCGAGCAGCGCGGAGGCGATACCGGGAGCGATGGAGTTGACGTTCACCTCGCCGGACTTGGCGATGATGGCGAAGGTGATCATGACGCCGACCACCGTTCCTAGCAGCCCGACATAAGGCCCACCGGCGATGCTGATGGTGAGATAGACGAGGCCGTCCGACAGACGGTGGCTCTCGTGGACGAGGCCGGCGTCGAGGCTGGCGCGGATGGCCTGGATGGAGCGGCCGGAAAGGCCTTGGACGCGGTTGTTGTCCTTGTCGAGACGGTGGCGGATTTCCTCAGAGCCGATCTGGTAGATATGGTAAAGCGGGGATTTTTCGATGAGTCCCTGATCACCGGGATCCACCTGGCCACCGAGGCTGCTGACGTTGGATTTGTCGTCCGGATTGAGCGCGGTGAGGTCGGTGGAGAGGGATTTCCACTGGTTGAGAAAGACCTTGGTGCCTTTCTCGATGGAGTTGAGGTAGAGGAACTTCTTCACTGCGACGGTCCAGCCGACGATGATCATGATGACGCATACGCCGATGGCGATCCAGCCGTCGAACATCATGTTGTTGGCGATGTCGCCAAAGAGCATGACATGCTCCATCATGCCGTTGTGCGCTTCGACGTCGCCGCCCTCGACCTCGCCGAGTGCGAGCGAGCGCTGGGCGGCGTCGCTGGTCCCCTGGTTGACGGAGACCAATTTGATCCAGCCGGGGCTACGGACGTTTTTAGAAAGGCTGAGTGCGTCGAGTTCTCCGGTGAAACTGCTGTCAGAGCCTCCGATGGCGAGCGGTGTGGTCAATGCCGGCAGGCTGCCATCGAGAGACGCGTAGGGCGCGCCGTTGAGGTAGATCTGGATGGTCTTGCCATCGGCAACGAGGGCGAGGTGACTCCAGGTGCCGGCGGCGACGGGAGCGCCGGGCTTACTGCGGGTGGAACCTAACTGGATGACCGGACTTCCTTGATCTAGCAACAGCCGGAGGGATGAGCTGCCGTCGGCACGGGAAAGGATGACCGCGTTTTCCTGGAGGGCTCCTGGCTTGATCCAGGTGGATAGAGTGAGGGCCTGGCCCGCCTTCCACTCGAGCGTCGGGGAATTCGGAATGGTGACGGGATCGCCCAGCAGGCGCAGGCCGTTGCCGATCAACGAGCCCTCGGCAGTGGTGCCGACGGTTTCCGCGTTGTTGGCATTTGCGGTGGTGTCGGCGGGGGCGACGCCGCGACCGGCGAAGTGATAGACGAGGGTGGTGTCGGCATCGAAGGCGTCGGCGGGCTTTACGTCGGCGGGCATGGCGGCGTCCGCATTGCCGAAATAGAGGTGGAAGGTTTCCTTGGCGGCTGGCTTGGCGTCCGGGAGATTGACCCAGACGAAGGCCTCGTTGAGAAGGCTGTCGTAACTTTCGATCTGGTGCGCGAGGACGGTCTTGCCATCCGCGGCGAGGAAGCGCAGGTCGCTACCGTCCTCGCGGGCGCTGGCGAACTGGAAATTCCCGTCATGCAGGCGGACGAGCACGGTGACATTTCCGACGGGATCGGTCACGGCGGCGTCCGCGCCGGTGTCGAGGGTGAGCGGTTGGCGCTGGGTCCAGGCGGGGTTCCACCAGTCGTCCGCCGCATGCAGCGGGGTGGTGAGAACGAGCGCGAGGCCGCCGAGGAGCTTGATGTGAGAGCGTTTTGTCATGGTGAGAATGGTGGGTTAGAAATCGGCCCAGCCGCGGAAGTTGACGCGGATTTCGCCGTCGTTGGTTTCCGCCTCTTCGATGAGCGGATAGGCGACGTCCACGGCCGCGTTGTAGTGTTTGAAGACGTTCACGCGGCTGCCGACACCGATACTGGCGAGGCTGAAGTGGGATTCCTGGCCTGGCAGCGCATCGAGAAGCGCGACCATGCCGATATCGCCGAACGCATAAACACGCCACTCGTCCGCCTTGCGGTCCGCCTTGACGCCGGACTTACCTAGCAGCGAAGGGCTGAGAAACTCGACGGTGCCGAAGAACCCGTTGTCGCCCAGGGCCGTGGCTTCGAGGTAGCCGCGGACGGTGTCGAGTCCGCCGCCGGCGTATTGCTCGCTGTTGACGAGGGGTTGGCTGGATAGCTGGCCATGGATCTTTCCGAGCGCCTGGAAACCGGCGGGGAGGTCGTGGGTGTGGGCGAGATCACTCCGCAGATAGACGTAGCTGGGGTCGGCATTGTAGCGCTTGTTCGCGTAGTCCTCCTCGCCGGCACCGACTCCGCGGAGGCTGAAATTGAGCGAGGCGTTGAGCGCGGTGAAGCTGTTGTCCGTCATCCAGTTGCCGCTGTAGTTGGCGCTCAGCGGGTAGTATTCGATCGGTGAGGCGATGATGTCCTTGCCGAGCACGATGTCTTCTTCGAGATTCTTGTAGTCGATGCCAAGGGTGATGTTTTGATAGAAATCCGGGGTCGTCGGCAGGTCGAACAGCACGCGCAGGCCGGCGATTTCACCGCGTCCGGCGACGGCTCCGCCGCCGAGTGTGGAGATGTTGCTGTCCTGCTTGGTGGCCTGGAGCATCAGGCTCGCACCGTCGGTCACGCGGGCGAGATAGTATCCCGAATAAACGAGAGCGTCGTCGGTATTTTCCGGGGCGACCTGGAAACTCAGCCCGCCGGTGTGGCCTTTTTGGAAAAGATTTCCATAACTCGCGGAGCCGTTCAGCCGGAGCTGGGTGGTATTCGCGCTGTAGCGGTTGTTGAGCTCCAGCGAACCGTGCAGCGGCAGCTTGTCCTCGACGTTGAGGTCGATGTCCACTGTCCCCGGTTCAGCCCCCTGACGGAGGACCGGCGTCACGCGGCGGTCGGCCAGACGGTTGAGGCCTACGATTTCCTTACCCACCTGTTTCATGTCCGGGACGTTTCCCTCTGCCAGCGAGGGAGCCTCGCGCTTGACTTGGCTGGGCAGAAACCAGCGCGCGCCGTTCACGCGCAACCGGCCGATTTTGCCATCGACCACTTCCAGCCGGATGACTCCGCGCCGCGGGTCCTGCTGGGGGACGACGACCGAGACGGTCTGAAAACCTTTGTCATGATAGACTTTCTCCAGCGCCACCCGTGCCTGCTCGACGTCATCGGGAGTCCTCGCCGGGCCAAGGAACGGATAGACCGCCTCTTCGACTTCGATGTTTTTCAAACGCTTCGCCCCATCTACCCGGTATTCCCTGATGTAAAACGAGGTGATTTCCTGCGCCTTGAGCACTGGCGGCGTTATTGACGCGCACAGGCAGGCAAGCGCCGCGCGTCCGGGCACTCGGGATGTGGAAAGTAGGCGAAAAAGGTGCATGCGATGGCCCTGCTCAAGAGCGGGCGGAGCTTTCGCCAGCGGGTCACTTTGCCTCAAGGGCGCTCCTGTGACGTTCCTGTCACATTGCCTGCGATGCCGCAGTTACAAGGTTCGCGCGCGCTTTTCCGCCTTCAACATGCCGCATCCGGCCGCCACGTCGATCCCGCGGCGCTGCCGAAAGGTGCAGGGGAAGCCGCCGGCGATGAGGATTTCCTGGAACTCGTGCCCGGTGCCGCTTTCCGTGCCGGAGAAGCCGCCCGTCGGGTTCAGCGGGATCAAATTGATATGTGCGTCGATGCCCCGCAGTAGTTCGACTAACCGACGTGCGGTTTCCGGCGAATCGTTTTTCCCGGCGATGAGCGTCCACTCGAAGAAAATCCGCTTGCCGGTGATTTCGCCGTATGTCCGGCAGGCGTCGATGAGCATCGCCAGCGACCAGCGCTTGCTGGCGGGCACCAGCGCCGAGCGCTCCTCCTCGGTGGATCCATGCAAACTAACGGCCAACCGATACGGGCGCCCCTCCTCCGCCAGCCGCAGGATGCTTGGCACCACGCCCACGGTGCTGATCGCGATCTTGGACGGGCCGATGCCCGCGCCGCGCACGTCGGAAATCGAGTCGAGCGCCCGCATGACCGAGTCGTAGTTGTGCAGCGGCTCGCCCATGCCCATGAGCACCATGTTGCGGAGGCGTTTCCTGGGATCGATGGATTTCAAAACCCGCCGGGCGTGCAGGACTTGTGCGACGATTTCCCCCGGCCGCAGATGCCGGACGAAGCCCATCTGCCCGGTCGCGCAGAACACGCAACCCATCGCACATCCGGCCTGCGTGCTCACGCAAACGGTATGCCGGCCCTCGTAACCCATCAGCACCGTCTCGATGGTCTGGCCGTCGCGAAGGCGCAGGAGAAATTTCCGCGTCAACCCGTCCGAGCTGCGGATTTCATCCACTACTTCCGGGGCATCGAGGAAGAAAGCCCTCCCCTCGCCCACCGATTCCGCGACCCAGCGCTTGAGCGGCGGCAGGAAATCGCGTCCTGCCAGATCCAGCTCGCCCTCGCGGTGGATGGCCCGCCAGAGGACCTTGGCGTGATGGAGAATCACTCCGTCCGCCGCCAATGTTTCCACGAGCTCGGAAAATCCGAGGTCGTGCAAAGATCGTTGGGGCGGGGCGCTCATGCCTGAATGCAACCTCGCGCGGATGGGCGTTCAAGCGTGATTTTCCGGGGATTGCCATTTCCAACAGCAATTGATAAGCACCGCGCATGACCGAATGGTATTACGCCCGGGGAGGACAGCAGAACG
Source organism: Luteolibacter sp. (assembly GCA_044240265.1). GTDB lineage: Bacteria > Verrucomicrobiota > Verrucomicrobiia > Verrucomicrobiales > Akkermansiaceae > Luteolibacter. The sequence goes on from JBIHZT010000091.1 coordinate 8,537, forward strand.
GACCGGTGAGTTTCGAGCAGCTTGTGGAAATCGCCCGTGGCGGCGGGCTGAATCCCACCAACGATCTCGTCTGGAGTCAGAACATGAAGGACTGGACGCCCGCCGGCCAAGTGCCGGGGATTTTCGCCCGGTCGGACAGTCCGCCGAGTCCGGCACCGGACCCCGCCAACCCCTACGCGACACCCGGCAGCACGTGGACCGAGGTCGCGCCAACGACGCCGGGAGAGGCGCTCGAGGAAATCATTCCCGGCAGCGAACCCATCGACATTGGTGGTTGCCTGACGCGCGGCTTCGAGCTGACCAAGCGTCACTTTGGGACCATCGTGCTGGTGGCGCTGACCTACCTCGGAGTCTCGCTGGTCGCGGGACTGGCTCTTGGCTTGATCGATTCCGCCCTGGGCTTCGGCCAATCGACCGGAAGCATGTGGACGTCGGGAGGCGGCACCGCCAGCGCCAACTATCAGCAAAGCGGCGGCCCGCTCAGCGGCATCGGCTCCCAAGTGCTATCAGTTTTCCTCTCGCTGGGAGTGACCCGCATCGGGCTGAATCTGGTGTCCGGAAAGGAAATCTCCGTCGGCATGCTGTTCGGCGAGGGACGCAAGTTGGTGAAGGCGATCCTCGCGTCGCTGTTGTTCGGAGTCGTGGTGGCGGTCGGCTTCCTGCTGCTCATCGTCCCCGGCGTTTATGTTCTCCTGAAATACGGCCAGTTCCTGACGGCGATAGTGGACCGCGATCTGGGCATCATGGAATCGTTCTCATACA
>JBIHZT010000645.1:0-2623 GCA_044240265.1 Luteolibacter sp.
GAACGCGAAATTCAACCGCATCCAGTTCACCCCGGACATGCTGCCCGCCGACATCGTGGGCACGGAAATCTACGACCCGCGCGAAGCCCGCTTCCGCGTAAAACACGGCCCGGTTTTCGCGAACTTCATCCTCGCCGACGAAATCAACCGCGCGCCCGCCAAGGTGCAGAGCGCCTTGCTCGAGGCGATGCAGGAAAAGCAGGTGACCATCGGCGAGCAGACCTTCGCGCTGCCATCGCCGTTTTTCGTGCTCGCGACGCAGAATCCGCTGGAGCAGGAGGGCACCTATCCGCTGCCCGAGGCGCAGCTCGACCGCTTTATGATGAAGGTCGTCATGGACTATCCGACCGAGGAGGAGGAGCTCCGCGTGCTCGATCTGGCAGGCACCACCGAGGAAATGCCCGTGCCGCAGCCGATCGTCAGCCTCGACGCCATCCAGCAGGCGCGGAACGTCGTGAACAATCTCTATCTGGATGAAAAAGTGAAACGCTACATCGTCCGCATGGTCCACGCGACCCGCCGCCCGGACGAATACGGCATCCACATCGCGCCGCTCATCCGCGTGGGCGCCTCCCCGCGTGCCACCATCAATCTCGCGCTCGCCAGCCGCGCCCACGCCTTCCTCAACGGCCGCGCCTACGTCACACCGCACGATGTGAAATCCGTGGCCATGGACGTCATGCGCCACCGTGTGACCGTCACCTACGAGGCGGAAGCAGAAGGACTTAACAGCGAGCAAATTATCACGCGCATCCTCGACGAGCTGCCGGTGCCATGATCAAGCCGAAAGCCGCCACGCCTATCAGCATCCAGGACGAGACCCGCGCCGCGGAAATCCTTGGGCGCGTCCGGCGCATGGAAGTGCGCACCAACCGGCTGGTCGATGACTCGCTGGCCGGCCGCTACGCCAGCGTCTTCAAAGGCCGCGGCATGGACTTCGACCGGGTGCGGAACTACGTCCCAGGCGACGATGTGCGGACCATCGACTGGAACGTCACGGCCCGCACCGGCGATCCGCACGTGAAACTTTTCACTGAAGAGCGCGAGCTAACGATCTTGCTGATGATCGACGTCAGCGCGTCCTCGGATTTCGGCTCCGTGGTCGACTCCAAACGCGAGCTCGCCGCCGAAGCCGCCGGGGTGCTGGCCGCCTCGGCGATTCGAAACCGCGACAAGGTCGGTCTCATTCTCTTCAGCGACGAGGTCGAGTTATACATTCCGCCGGGAAAAGGCCGGATGCACATCATGCGCCTGATCCGCGAGACGTTGTATTTCCAGCCGGAAAAACGCGGCACGGACATCTCGAAGGCGCTGGATTTCGCCAACCAGGTCATCCACCGCAAATCCGTGATTTTCCTGGTCTCCGATTTCTGCCTCGGCGCGCCATTCGAAGACCGGCTGAAACTCTTGCGCAACAAGCTGCAAGTCACGAACCGTCGCCACGACGTCATCGCCGTTTCGGTGACCGATCCTCGCGAAGAATCGCTACCCGACGTCGGCCGCATCTGCATCGAGGACGCGGAAAGCGGCCAAGTCGTCGAGATCGACACCGGCAGCGCCAAGGTCCGCGCGGCCTTTGAAAAACAATCCCGTGACCGCCGCGAACTCACCGCCGCCCGCATCCGCTCGCTCGGCGTGGACTTGCTGCAATTCACCAATGGCGAGAACTGGATGCCCGCGCTGATGGGCTTCTTCCAAAGCCGCCGCCAACGTTCCGGCTGATCATGTGCGATTTTCGTTCCATCCTTCGACTTGTCACCCGCGGTCTGCTGATCGCGGCGCTGACCTGTAATCTATCCGCCCAAGCTCCCGATGCCGCCGAAGACATCCGCGGGCCGAAGGCGCTGGTGGAAATCCCGGTGCCAGAGAAGCCGCCAATCGTCCTGTGGTCCTCCATTGGCGGCGGCATGCTGCTGCTCGCGCTCGCGGTATACTTTTGGAAAAAGCGCGCCCGCAACCAACGGCTCAAGACGCCGCCGGATGTCGCGCTCGCGTCACTGGCAGAACTTGAGGCGACCCGCGAGGCAATCGCCGCGGAAGCTTTTGCGAACCGCGCCGCGCAAACGGTCCGCCAATACATCGCTGATCGCTTCCGCCTGGTCGCGCCCCGCTTGACGACCGAGGAATTTCTCCACGCCCTCGCCAAGGATGCCGCTTCGCCCCTCAGTGCCGAAAGCGACCACCTGCGGGCGTTCCTGAAATCCTGCGACCTCGCCAAGTTCGCCGGCGTGAATCTGGACTTCAATCAACGCATCGAGCTGATCGATACGGCCCGCAATTTCATCCGCTCCACGTCCCGAGCCGCCACGCCATGACCGAGAGTTTCCAGTTTCTTCACCCGGAATTCCTGTTCCTCCTGCTGCTCCTGCCGGTTCTAGCAATTTGGAAAGGCCGCTGGGGACGGCCCGTCGCGATCCGGATGCCGTCCACCGACGACGCCATCCATGTCGGCGCGAAAACCCGCTCAAAAGCCGGCCGCTTCATGGTGTTCCTCGGACTTCTATCATTCGCACTGCTCATCATCGCCTTCGCCCGGCCGCGTCATGGCAAGGGCTCGTCCGAGATCGAGGCCAGCGGGATCGACATCGTGCTCACGCTGGACGTTTCCGGCTCGATGGAAGCG
>JBIHZT010000646.1:0-2622 GCA_044240265.1 Luteolibacter sp.
CGAAGTCGGCCTGCCATCCGGCCACGCGGATTTCGAGAAAACCGGCAACGACAAACCCGACGGCCCGGTGCCCGCCGGCGTGGACTACGACCTGTGGACCGGACCCGCGCAAATGCTGCCCTTCAACCCCTGCCGCTTCCACAAAAACTGGCGCTGGAACTACAACACCGGCGGCGGCCAACTCATGGACTGGATCGGCCACCACTGCGACATCGCCCACTGGGGCCTCGCCAACCCAAAATACGGCTGCGGCCCGGACGACGCCGTCGGCCCGCTCGAACTCTCCGCCACCGCCGAGTTTCCCGCCAAGGACGCGATTTGGAATACCGCCACCAAATACCGCATCGAGGCCAGGTATCCCAACCACATCGAGATGGTCATCGCCGGCGGCCACAAGGACATCCAGGGCGGAGCGAAATGGATCGGCCCGAACGGCTGGGTCAGCGTGGACCGCGGGAAATTCACCGCCTCCGACGTCCAGTGGATCCGCGACATCCAGGTGCTCGACAAAAAAGGCGAGCTCGAAGTCCCGCTCTATCGGAGCCCCGGCCATTTCCGCGAGTTCATCGACTCCATCAAGTCGCGCAAACGCACGCTCACCCCGGTGGAAATCGCCAACCGCTCGCAGACCCCCGGCCACCTCGGCTACATCGCCGCCATCACCGGCCGCAAACTGAAATGGGATGCCGCCAAACAGGAAATCATCGGCGACGCGAAAGCCAGCGCGATGATGCTGCCGAAAATGCGCTCGCCTTGGCACATTTAATCCGTCAGCAACCACGGGCAGGGGGAAAATCACTCCCCGGCTCGCCGCCCCTTCGTATTCCCAAACAACCCGACTTCATGAAATCAGACAAATCTGCCACCCGCCGCGATTTCCTCAAAACCACCGGCCTCGCCACCGCCGCGCTCGGCTTCCCGACCATCATCCCCGCCCGCGTCCTCGGCGCGGACGCTCCCAGCAAGAAAATCAACATCCTCCAGATCGGCTGCGGTCGCATCGGCCGCGACATGGACATGCCCGGCATTCTCCGCCAGGACGCCGCACGACTGGTCGCCCTCTGCGACCTGGACTCCCTGCGCCTTGGCGACGGCAAGGAAATGGTCGAGTCCGCCTATCGGAAGCGCGACATCAACCTCGCCGTCGGCACCTACGGCGACTACCGCGAGGCCCTCCAGCACCCCGACATCGACGCCGTCTCCATCAGCACGCCGGACCACTGGCACGCCGAACCGGTGATCGCCGCAGCCTTGTTAGGAAAGGACGTTTACGTCCAGAAGCCCCTCGCCATGACCGTCACGGAAGGACGCGCCGTCAGCGACATCGTCCAGGCGAAACAGCGCATTTTCCAGATCGGCAGCCAGCAGCGCTCGGGCGCGAATTTCCGCATCGCCTGCGAGATGGTCCGCAGCGGCCGCATCGGCAAGGTGCACACCATCAAGATCGGCCTGCCCAGCGATCCCTCCGGCGGCAGCACCGAGGAAATCCCCGTTCCACCCAATCTCAACTATGCCATGTGGCTCGGCTCCACGCCGCTCGCCCCATACACCCAGGACCGCGTCCACGCCCAGGGCGCGGACGTGAAAGCCCGCTTCAACGGCCGGCCCGGCTGGCTGCGCATCGAGGACTACTGCCTCGGCATGATCACCGGCTGGGGCTCGCACCATGTCGATATCGCCCACTGGGGCATGGGCACCGAACTCACCGGCCCGCTTTCCATCGAAGGCACCGCCGAGTTCCCCAAATCCGGCCTCTGGAACGTCCACGGCCCCTATCACATCGAGATGAAATACGCCAACGGCGTCACCGTCATCATCGACCACCAGCTTCCTAACGGCGTCCGCTTCGAGGGCAGCGACGGCTGGATCTTCGTCACCCGCGGCGCGGAACGCGTCACCGCCTCCGATCCCATCCCCACCGGCGCGGCCGCCAAGTCGCTCGTCGCCAGCAATCCCGACATCCTCCTCACCCCGCTCGGCGCCGGCGATGTCCACCTCCACGAAAGCCCGAACGGCGACCACCATCTCGACTGGATCACCAGCATCCAGACCCGCAAGCCCGCCGTCACCACCGCCGAGATCGGCCACCGCTCCACCAGCGCCTGCATCACCGGCTGGATCGCCATGAAGCTCGGCCGCAAGCTCACCTGGGACCCCGCCAAGGAAACCTTCATCGGCGACGATACCGCCAACTCCATGCTCCGCCGCCCCCAGCGCGCGCCCTACGGCATCGACCACATGAAAAAATCCTGAGGATCAAAGCGCGGGTTCGATCTTCAATCATCTAACGAAGGCCACAAGCGGCACCCGAAAGCTTCAAAGTGACGGTCGAATCCGAAAACAAGCTTCATCTTGTTTTGCTTCATCAGAACGGCGGAAAGACAATCGGTGAAGGAGACTCCCTGATCCGCGAATTTCCTCATCAACACGAAGGCTTGGGACAACTCCGCTTCGTCCGCACGCAACCATTCGATGCCGGCAGCCAACACGTCCTCCCCCCATTGTGCGGCAAACGCATAATTGCTGCGGCGGGCGAGCAGGGTCGCGGATTCGTCCAGGACATGCTCGCTGGAAACCAGTCGATAGCCACGTTCCTCAGCCTCGATCCACCCTCGGCATGCG
>JBIHZT010000669.1:0-2621 GCA_044240265.1 Luteolibacter sp.
GCCAGTTTGGGATCATCCGCTAAGACGTCAAAATCAGGGACTTTCCGAATATACTGTTGTTGTTCTTTCGGCATATATTTGCCGTATAAGCTACTCGCAAACCCGCCAATAAACACCAAGCCGAGGTCAATCATCGTATCTTTCACGGTATCATAAATCAGACTAGAATCTTCTGAGGTGCCTTCAAAATCCCGCATAAATTTCACGGCATTGCAATGGGGGTTCTTCAAGGGGTAATGTTTATTTAACAGGACGAGGCGTTTATAGACTTTTTCCCAGCGACTAATATCCCCCATCGGTCGCGAGAGCTCCTTGTACACCGCCATGCGTAAAAAATTGGGGGGCGCATAATGAATGCCGTTGATTTTAATGCTTTCTTTCAAGACCACTTTAAACAATGGGGAATCCATTTGGGTGACGTCGGCGACGGGGATAAAATTCACAAAGACTTTATAGGTGCCGACGTGGACTGCTGCCCGGGCTTCCACGTCATTGTAGCCCATGGCATTATAAATATCGGCGAGTTCTTTGGCGTCGTGTAACGCATTAGAGGAGTAAAAATCATAATCGGGTATTTCTACATCTTTATCATAGAATTGGTCATACTCGGGCAAGATGTTGTTTATGGCCGTCCCACCGTAGCAAATTAAATGTTTGCGCTTTAAGAATGTTTCTAAAATCTCTATAATCTTGCGAATCTCGGGGGCTTGAGCGGTGGCCTTGCCTTGGCGTTCTTCGGCTTTGTCCACGGCGGCCCGGAGAATATCTAATTCTTTTTCTTCAAAGGATTGGGTCGGCGGTTTGGTTTTAGGGTTATTAACATTTTTATTTTTCGGCATATGGGGTTTACTAATATATATATATATTTTAAAACAACCGTTTGGTCCAACCTTTTTCCAACCTTTTGGAAAAAGGTTGGACCAAAAGGGATACGCACTAAAGTGCGTAATAATAAACTTTTGTGAGCGACACATTTTGCAAATGGAACTAAAAATATATTTCTCTCTAAGAAGAACTATATTTTTATAATTAAACAGTTTACATTTCACGTTTATGTGACCGATGCTTATGTGTCTTGCGCTTGTTTTTTTTACTCTTGTGATTATTACTCTTACGTTTGGCACTCTTGCGTTTAGTACTCTTACGCTTGCGGGTTTTTCGTCGGCCGCCCAGCCAATCATCATAGGATTCAATTAATTCAAGTTCTTTTTTTCCTAAATTATTCACAACCTTGTATTTTTTATAGCCCTGTTGATTATTAGAAATAACCTCAATGGTATCACCCTCATTAATATCATTGTCCTTAACTATCTCATATACATTTACTTCTTCATCAACTACGTGATTTTTGGACATTTATATATAAATACTTTTATAAAAATACTTTTAAGAAAAGTATGGCAAAAAAAATTGTAAAATAATACTTTTAAGAAAAGTATGGCAAAAAAAATGGTAAAATAATACTTTTATAAAATATGCTAAATACTTTTATAAATAAAAAGAAATATATATTTACTAAAATTTACATGTGTTATTTGGGTCCAAAAGTGTTATATGGTAAACGCATAATAATCCGCCTTGATATCCCGTTTTTCATACGAATACGCAGGGTTGGGCGGGGGTGGCGTCGGAATCGTCACCGGAATAAAGCGCAGTTCTGCGGGCTTCAATACAAACGCACTGCCTGCGAGGTCAAACATCTCGTTGTAATACTCTAAACTACTGTCAAAACTTTGCAGTGAGAGCGCCACCATCTGACACCCGTAATTCAAGGAGAGCGTAGACGAAGGATTATTATTATTGGACGATAAATCCGGCAACACAATAGACATATTTTTTTTATTAAACTCAATCAACTCCTGCATATCGGGAGTATATTTTACATCATGAAATCGCAACGCCCGCATAAACACCGAATTACTCGCAATGTTTACGTATTCATCCAATAATGTATCACTAAATAAAGGGTTGGCCTTATCCACCATAACAATGACTTTGCCCATTAAATCCAGTAAAGGGGTTTGTCCGATATTTTTCCCATTATTCTCATAACTGAAATTTTTCCCGAGTAAACGGCGGGACAGAGTCGTAAATAAGGTGTTTGCCATCTGGTCGTAAATCGGTTTATTGTTACTCATAATGCGTAAATGAATCAAGAGGGGATCACCAGGATTCGGGCACGTACTCCCCGAAAAGGCGTAGTCCGCAACAATAGACATCGCATTCGCAAACGACACGGTGTTGTAGGTCTCTTTGATATCAAAGGAGTTCTGGGACGACACTGCAATCACTGGCGTATTATTGACCGAATAAATTTCAAAGTCCAAACAGCGGACGCCTTGCCTAATACAGTTCTTTAAAGCACAGACGTTTACAAAGTCGTTTTTGCTGGTCCCTGCGGAACAACAGTTATATGCGGTTTTCACGTAATAATCCCGTAAGTTTTGACTAAAATCCGTATTGCCAATGTTGATGGTATGCATAGACGGAAAACCTTTATACAATTTATTCATGTTCGTACAATTGCTATTGTTTAAAGTCAGTTTATCATAAATCCACCAGATAACACACAGTAGTATTAGGACCAGTAAGGCAATAATAATAAGAATAGGGGTAGACAT
>JBIHZT010000092.1:0-9278 GCA_044240265.1 Luteolibacter sp.
CACCCGCATGATCCGCGAGTTCGGAAACCATCCGTCGTTCCTGATGATGGCTTACGGCAACGAACCCGGCGGATCGAACCATAAGAAATGGTTGCAGGAATGGGTTGCCCGTTGGAAGGCGAAGGATGCGCGCCGCTTCTGGACCACCGCCGCCGGTTGGCCGCTGATGGCGGGTAGCGATTACCACAATATGCCGGAGCCACGCATTCAGGGTTGGGGACAAGGCATGCGATCCATCATCAATGCCGAGGCTCCACGCACGGATTTCGATTGGTCGGACCACGTGAAAGCCCATCCCGACGCGCCGTTCGTGTCGCACGAAATCGGCCAGTGGTGCGCCTATCCGAACTACGCGGAAATCCCGAAATACACCGGTTTTTTCAAGGCGAAGAACTTCGAGGTCCTGCAGGAAATGGCCAAACGCAACGGCTTGCTGCCACAGGCGAAGGACTTCCTGATGGCTTCCGGAAAACTCCAGACCTTGTGTTACAAACACGACATCGAGGCGGCGATGCGCACGCAGGGCTTCGGCGGATTCCAATTGCTGGATCTTCACGATTTCCCGGGGCAGGGGACCGCACTCATCGGCGTGCTCGATGCCTTCTGGGATTCCAAAGGCTATGTCACGGCGGACGAATACGCACGCTTCGCCGGGCCGGTCGTGCCGCTCGCCAGGCTGAAAAAGATGACTTGGCAGATGAACGAGACCTTGGAGGCGGATCTCCAGTTGTGCCACTTCGGCCCCGTGGATTTCAAGGGGCTGGAACCGGTCTGGAAACTATCGGATGGAGAAACCGTCGTCGCCGAGGGATCGCTTTCCGCACGGGATGTCGCCGCTGGCGGACTCCGCGATCTGGGAAACATCCGCATTCTTCTCGATCAAGTGAAGGCACCCGTGCAGCTCAAACTCACCGTCGGCGCGCGCGGTCAGAAGTTTTCCAACGACTGGAGCCTCTTCGTCTATCCGGCGGAAGCGCCTGCCGCTGCGCCACCGAATGTGACCATCACCCGCTCGCTTGATGATGCGCTGGCTGCGTTGAACGAAGGCAAAAACGTGTTGTGGACGCCATCTTCCGCCGAGGTGAAGGACGATCCCGCGCGGCCGCTGACCGCTGGTTTTCCCACGATTTTCTGGAACACCGCCTGGACCGATTGGCAGCCGCCGCATACACTCGGCATCCTTTGCGATCCGAAGCATCCGGCGCTGGCGAAGTTCCCCACGGATTTCCACTCGAACTGGCAGTGGTGGGAACTCCAGAAGGACGCACGCCCGTTCATTCTCACGAAGCACCACGAGCTCAGGCCCGTCGTCCAGATCATCGATGACTGGGTGACGCACCGGAAACTCGGCTACGTCTTCGAGGCGAAGGTCGGGAAGGGGAAACTGGTTGCCTGTTCCTTCGATCTCGATTCCGATCCTGAAAAACGCATGGTCGCCCGACAGCTGCGAGCTTCTTTATTAGGCTATATTGCCAGTGACCGCTTCGCACCGAAGCTGGCGATGGAAAGGGCTGATCTCGAAGCCCTGGTGGGGGGCGGCCGTTGAAGAGTGCCGGAACGCTTTCGCTCTATCAGCCCATGAGGTGGTCCCGAAGGCCCGTGTAACCGGTTAGTGGCTTTCTTCCGGTTTCGGGCCGAAATTCCCGGGCATCTTCGGGGCATATACGGATTGGAAAAACAACTGGCGCTCGAACAACTCGGCGAGCAGCAGGACAGGCAGCGCGGCCCATGGCTCGATGAAGGCGACGATAACCGCGAGCATGGCGAAGGTGATGCGGCCGCGGAGGATGCCTTTTAACGGCCCGAGTTGCAGTCGGGCGCTGTGGACGTCTGGCGACCAAGTGGAGTATTCGTTTTTGCCGAGTTGGAGGAAGCGGATTTCCGGGGCGAGTTTGAGAAGAACGGCGGCGGCGAACAGGAAACAGGAAGCAATCCCTGTGTCGTGAATGACGTTGGCAAGGGTGGCGAAGCTGGCGACAGTGCCGAAAAAGCGCGTGGCACCGAGCGAGAAGCGCCATAGGGCACGATGCGTGTCGTGATAGATCATCACGCTGGTGAAGACGGCGACGAGGCCGACGGGAAGCGCCGACCAGGCCGTGATGCGTGAGGCTGTCGGCAGCAGATCCGCTATGAAGGACGGGATGGGGGGATTTTGGAAAGGCGGCAGTAAGGCGAAAACCGATAGCGCGACGGGAATCGGTGCGAAGAGCGAGAACGCGAGGATTTCCCGCGACAACCATGAGGTGCGCAGGCCGATGAAGAAGCGCCAGGCTTTGAGTGGCTGGCCTAGGTGGAAGACGGAGGCTCCCATGCCGGCTAAGAAGATGGCGGTGCCGGTTAGGGTGATCCCTGGATCTCCACGGGATCCGGCAAGCAGCCCGATGCCCGCCTGGGTCAGCATCAGCATGAGCACCAGCGGCCAGTGAGCGTGCTGCGGGATGAGCGCCATCTGGTCCGCCGCAGCGGCGGTGGCGGGCACCTCGCGGCCGACGTAGCGGGTGGTGGGGCGGGTGATGGAAATGTCGCCGAGGAGGGAAGAGTGGTGGGAGTTGAGAGTTGAGAGTTGAGGGTTGAGAGATGGGACTTTCACAATGCGGATGGCCTCGGTGGGGCAGGCTTGCACGCAGGCGGGGGCTTCCCCCTCGGCGAGGCGCTGGTGGCACATGTCGCATTTTCTAACGATGCCGCGCTTTTTCGAGTATTTGGGGACGTCGTAGGGGCACTTGAGAATGCAGTAGGAGCAGCCGATGCACTGGTCGTCTAGGTGGCGGACGATGCCGGTGTCCTTGTCCTTTTCATAAGCACCGACCGGGCATCCGTTCATGCAACCCGGATCTTCGCAATGGTGGCAGGCCGTGGTGATGGTTTGCTGCCAGCCAGGCGAATCGGAGCCGCCTAGCAAGGTGCCGGTGTCGCGCCAGGCCTCGTGGTCGTCGAGGCCGTTGAGCGAGTGGCAGGCGGAAACGCAGGCCTTGCAGCCGGTGCAGCGGTCGAGCGAAACCTCGAAGGCATATTGCTCGCCGACGCCGGGCTTGGTGAGCGGGATGAGGCTGCGGTAGTGGTCGGCAAGGTCGGGCTTGCGCTGGTGATGGACCTCGGAAAAGCGGGCGACCGGGGTTTGGAGTTTTTTCTGCTCGGCGAGCAGTTGGTCGATGAGATTGCCCTGCTCGATGTCTGGCTTTGAAGCGGACTTCAAAGCGGGGAGACGTTGGAGAGTGGCGGGCACTTGGGGAGGATTTGAAATTTGAAATCCCTATCAGGCGGCGACCAGGACTTTTTCGATCTGGGCAATGAATTTCGCGAAAGGTTCGTCGTAATCGACATCCGCTTCGATGATTGGAATGAGCGGCTTGGCTCCGAGGCTGGTAAGGCGTTGATGAAAATCATTTCCGCACTTGCAGAAGTCCGGGTAGCTGGAATCGCCGAGCGCGAGCACGGCGAAGTTCAGCGATTCGAGTGATGGTGCGTCGGCAGCGTGAAGTGCGGCATGCAAGGTTGCGGCGTTGTCGGGTGGTTCTCCATCGCCGTAGGTGGAGGTAATGATGAGAAGGTTCTCAAGCTTTACGAGATCTGCGGGAGAGACTTCCGCCATGTCGCGGAGGGTGGGGGAATGGCCTTTCGCTGCGAGTGACTTGGTGAGTTTTTTACCCAGCGCCTCGGAGCTTCCGGTCTGGGAGCCCCAAAGAATGGTGACCGGCAGACCGGCGGGCGGCGGGGCGACCGCTGCGGCGGGCGGGGCCGCTCCGGCGGTGGAATTGCCCAAGGCGGAGTTGAGGGCGTCGAGGTAGCCCTTGAGCCACATTTTCTGGGCACCTGAAAAGGGAGCGGTGTTGGGAATATGAAGTGACATGCTGGTAGTGGCTAGGCAGCGGCGGTTTTGGCGGGATCGCAGAGCTGCGTGAGTTGCTCGGGCGTGTGGCGGTTGGCGAAGGTGGCGAAGCTTTCGTCCTCGATGCGGTCCCGCAGATAGACGACGAGGATTTGCTCGATGAGCGCGGGCATCTCGTCGGCGCGGACGGATTTCCAGACCTCCCGGGCGATGGCCTGGGTGTCGTCCACGCCGCCGCCGAGCACGATGTTGTAGCCGTCCACGGTGCCGCCATCGTCGGATTTCACGCGGGTGCCCATCATGCCGATGTCGCCGATGTAGTGTTGGGCGCAGGAGTTCTGGCAGCCGGTGAGATGGATGTTGACCGGTTGGTCGAGGATCATCCGGGAGGAAAGGTGGTCGCCTAGCAGGATGGCCTGGCCCTTGGTGTCGGCGGCGGCGAACTTGCAACCGCGGCTGCCGGTGCAGGCGATGAGGCCGCCGGTGAGGGTGTTGTTCCGGTGGTCGAGTCCGGCGGCCTGGATGGCGGTGATGACGGCCTGGAGGTTTTCCTCGGCGATGCCGGGGATGATGATGTTCTGCCAGACGGTGAGGCGGATTTCCCCGCGGCCGAACTCGTCGGCGATGTCGGCGAGCGCATGCATCTGGGCGACGGAAATGCGGCCGACCGGTGTTAGGACGCCGATGTAGTGTTTTCCGTCGGACTGCTGGTGGATGCCGAGGTGGCCGTGTTTGGACTTCGGCGTGGAAGGTTCGCAGGCCTCGAGCGGGAAATGGCGGAGGGCGAAGGTCATTTTCTTCGCGGTTTCCTCGAGGATTTTCGGGATGCCCCAGTCATCGACGAGATACTTGAGGCGGGCCTTCTTGCGGTTGGTGCGGTCGCCGTTTTCGATGAACACGCGCATCAGGGCGGCGGCGACGGGGATGGTCTCTGCGGGGGTGAGCAGGACGCCGCAGTCAGTGGCGAACTGCTTGTGCCCGGTGATGCCGCAGAGTTGCATGCGGAAATAGATGCCGGGCTCGACACCTTGGTCGTTAGGCCCGACTTTGACCGCGTAGAAGCCGATGTCGTTGGTGTCGGTGCAGGTGGAAACGGTGCCGCCAGAGTCGTAGGAAATATTGAACTTGCGCGGCAGGCCGTAGAGATCGCGGTTTTTCAGGATGTAATGATGGATCCCGCGGGCGTAGGGCATCACGTCGATGAGTTCGCCGGGATCGAAGCCGCTGGTGGGGGTGGCGGTGATGTTGCGGACGTTGTCGGCGCCGGAGCCTTGCGAGGTGAGGCCGAGGTCGGCGAGTTTCATCAGGATGTCCGCGCAATGCTTCGGCATGATTTCGCGGACCTGGAGGTTCGCGCGGGTGGTCAGGTCAACATGCCCCGGCCCCCAGTCGGCGGCGATTTCCGCAAGGCCGCGGAATTGATAGGTGCTGAGTGCTCCGCCGGCGATGCGGCAGCGCAGCATGAAGCTTTCCTGCGCCGGGGTGACGAAAAACAGGCCGTGGAATTTGTAGCGGAAAATGTCGCCGTCGACAGGGAAGCTGTTGGATTCCGCGTTCGCGAGAATGGTGTCGTAACAATCGAGCCCGTTTTTCTCGTGTTTGATCTGCTCCTCACGGCAGAGATCTTCGACAGGTGTGCCGTGAACCGTCTCGACGGCTTCGGTGGGCTGATGGGTGAAGCGGTTTTCCGCGTCCTGCCCGAGAAAGGGAAGATCTCGCGCTTGCAGGATTCCGGAGACGAATCCGGAGAGGTAGGAAGTTTGTTCTTCGCTGAAGCCTGAGTTGTTGAAGTCGACCATGACGTGTGCGGTTGCCTGGAATCCCATTAGCAACGCCTGTGCCATGGGGGATCCACCGCATCCCGTGATCAGGAATCCTATCCACGCGGATCATGAGGAGGATTCATCCGCAGGTGAGGTCATGTGAATTTCATGACTATCGCTTTGCTTTCGGCGTCTTGAAAAAGGCCATCACTTCTGCGACCGGGCGCGTGTTGAAGACGTCCTCTTTCCTGAGCCACCCCTTCCGCGCGAGGCGCACTCCAAGTCCGATGTGGTGGAGACCCATCGTGGAATGGGCGTCCGGATTGATCGAGCAGAGCACGCCCTTGTCGCGGGCCCGTTTCCACCAGCGCCAATCCATGTCGAGGCGCATCGGGTTGCAATTAAGCTCGATGATGGTGCGCGTCTCGGCGGCGCAGTCGATGATCATGGCGTGGTTGACGGCGTAGGGTTCGCGCTTGAGGAGGAGACGTCCGGTGACGTGGCCGAGCATGGTGACATGCTCGTTTTCCATCGCCCGGCAGATCCGGCGGGTCATTTCCTCTTCGGAGAGGGTGAATGACGCGTGCACCGAGGCGACGCAATAATCGAGCTTGGCGAGCAGCGCGTCCTCGAAATCAAGCGTTCCGTCCTTGTGAATGTCCACCTCGGAGCCGGCGAAGAGCCGGAAATGTTCGTAGCCGGCGTTGAGTTTCGCGATGGCCTCGATCTGGGCGAGCAGGCGGGTTTCGTCGAGGCCGTTGGCTTGGAACGAGGCTTTCGAGTGGTCGGCGATGCCGAGATATTGCAGGCCGAGGTCCATGGCTTCGTCGGCCATGTGTTCGAGCGTGTCGTGGCCGTCGGAGGCGGTGGTGTGGTTGTGAAAGGTGCCGCGAAGTTGGGTGAGTTCGACCAGGCGCGGCAACGTATGATCGGCGGCGGCCTCGATTTCACCACGGTTCTCGCGGATTTCCGGCGGGATGAAATCCAGCCCGAGCGCGCGGTAAATGTCGGCTTCCTCGTTGATTTCGATTTCCGCGGCGGCTTCTCCGGTGAAGCCGTATTCGTTGAGCGAGAGGCTTTGCTTGAGGGCCAGCGAGCGGATGGCGACGTTGTGCTCCTTGGAGCCGGTGAAGTATTGCAGGGCGAAGGGGAATTGCGCGTTGGAGACGGCGCGGAGATCGCACTGGAGCCCGTTTTTCAGGCGGACGGAGGCCTTGGTATCACCGCAGACGATGACGGAGGCAACTTGCGGGAGGGTGGTGAAATCCTCGCAAACGAGAGCGGGCTCCTTGGTGGCGACCAGGAAATCGAGGTCGTGCACGGTTTCTTTCGCCCGGCGGTAGGATCCGGCGACGGCTACCCGTGAGATTTCCGGGTGGAGGCGGAGGAGGCTGGTGATTTCCTCCACCAGCGGGGTGATGCCGCCTAGCAGGAAGGTGTCGGCGAAGGTCTCGCGCAGGGCGATGGCCTCGAGAATCTTCGTCTGGGTTTTCGCGCCGAAGCCGGGGAGGCCGGCGACCTTGCCGGCGTTGCAGGCCGCCTTGAGATCGGCCACCGAGGCGATGGCGAGCGAGTCGTAAAGGGCTTTCACCTTCTTTGGCCCGAGTCCCTGGACATCGAAAAGCTCGAAAAGTCCGGGCGGAAATCCGGCGCGGAGGTTTTCGTAGAACTCCAGCCTGCCCGTGCTGGCAAGTTCGTGCAACTTGTCGCGCAGCGCCTCGCCGATGCCTTTGATGCCGGTAAGCTCGTTGTTCCGCGCCCGCCCGACGATGTCGCCATCGAAATTAAGAACCGCTTCGGCGCCCTGGCGGTAGGCGCGGATTTTGAATGGGTTTTCGTCCTTGAGCTCAAGCAACAGGGCGATGTCCTCGAGAACTTCAGCTAGATTTTCGCGCGTCATGGACGAGTTTTGCGCCAGCGCGGGAATGTGGTCAAGCGGGGAACCTGGCGTTCGTCGGGAACCATCCCGGCGGTTTCCGCACTTGTCATTTCCGGGGATTCGCTCTTCATCAGCTCATGGAAAATCCGCTTGGCTCTGACAAAATCAACGCGCTCGAGCAGCGGATGGCGGCACTCGGAATCCAAACGGCGGATCTGCTCGAAAAATTCGTCCGCGGCTCCGGCTCCGGAGGCCAGAAGATTAACAAAACCTCAAACTGCGTTTTCCTCAAACATCTACCCACCGGCGTCTGCATCAAATGCCAGATGGACCGCTCGCGGGAAATGAACCGTTTCCTCGCACGGCGCGAACTGTGCGACCAACTGGAGGCCATTCGCGAGGGCAGGGCGGTGGCCAAGACCCAGGCGATTGAGAAGATGCGCCGCACCAACCGGCCGCGGTCGCGCAACTCGAAGAACCGCTCGGTCGCGGACAAGCGGAATCTCTCACAGAAAAAGTCGATGCGCCGTTCACCCTCCGGAGATTGAACACAGACCCCGCCACGATTGTCCAACCACCGTGGTGTGGTGTGCGTTTTCACAATGTCTAACCAGCGTGCGTTTTTCTCCATGTCGGGCGGCCACTGAAGGTCGTTTTAGGTTGACCGGAAGTTCATACAGGGTCCACCGTGTAACCCCGAATTGGGATTATGAAAAATCTGGAGTCAATACTGGCGCCGGTGGAGGACAATCTGGAACACCGGATTATCGAACAAATCCAGCGCCTGGAGTTATATCAAAGCTACGAGCGCGCCTTTGTCGAAGCCTCCGGCCTACCGCTGAGGCTGGTATCAGTGCGGGGCGGATTGGTGTCCGCTTCCGACCAGCATCACAGGAATCCATTCTGTGAGCTGCTCGCAAATCAAACCGGGTCGTGTGAAGCTTGTTCCCGCACGCGGCGCGACCTGATCCAGTCTGACGAGCCAGATCACCACACCTCCACCTGTTTCGCCGGATTGTGCGAAAGTTGTATCCCGATCCGGACTGGTGGCAGGACCATCGGGTTTCTGCTCACCGGGCAGGTCATGACCGAAAAAGCAACGCCCGCACGGTTCGCGCGCCTCACCAGGTGGATGCGGGAATGGGGGGTGGACATCGACGAGGCCCGGCTCAGGAGAGCCTATTTCGCCACCCCGGTGATGTCCCGCAAACATTACCGCGCCATCCTTGACCTCCTGACAATTTTTGCCGGTCACCTGTCCCTGCTCGCCGACCAACTCGTTCTGCGCCATGAGAACTCCGAAGCTCCGGACATCAATCGCGCCTGCGAGTTCATCAAGGATCATCTCACCGAGCCACTCGACCTGAAACTCGTCGCGGAGAGCGCGAATCTCAGCAGTTGTTATTTCTGCAAGAAGTTCAAGGAGTCCACAGGCCTCACCTTCACGGCCTATGTCGCCCGGACCCGGGTCGAAGCGGCGAAGAAGCTGCTGGTCAATCCGCAAGTCCGCGTTTCCGAGGTCGCGTTCGAAGTCGGCTTCCAGTCGCTCACTCATTTCAACCGGGTCTTCAAGGAGGTCGCGGGTCTGTCTCCCACGCAGTTCCGTGACAGACTTCCGGACATGGTGTTGAAAACCAACGGTCACCGCCATCCGCGGGATTGGGGGGAGTTCGAACCGTCCGGCTCGCGCGGCTGACGGATGGGTATTCTATCAAAATGGAACGAAAAAGATGTGCAGTCTTTGACAAAATCCGGGAAGCAATTCGGGATTTTATAGATAAGGATGTTCAATGAAAACGGGGCTTGC
>JBIHZT010000647.1:0-2616 GCA_044240265.1 Luteolibacter sp.
CCTTGGGCCGCCTGGCGGAAGAACAACATGCCGTAGTAATTGCCGTGGGCGTGGTAACCGCCGTGTTTCGATGCGCAGAACGAAGTGTAGCCGCGGCAGTTGAAGCTGCTGTGGAAATTGACGCCCGCCACGTCGAGTTCCGCGAGATCGAACAGATAGTCCGCACACCACAGGGCGGAGGCGAAGACATCGCTGACGCCGGGTTTCCCGCCGCTGGATGCGGAGCCGGCCTCGGCGACGCGGAATGGAAGGCCGGCGGCCTTCGACGCCTGCTGGTGCTGGCCCATCAGTTTCCGCCATGCGGCGGCGGTGTCCGGGCTGAGCAGGTTCTCGATGGTGGCGAAGCGCGGATCCGCGGGATTTTGGGACGCGGCGGCGAGCGGATAGTTGTGACGGGTGGTCATCACCAGATCGCTGCGGAAATCGCGGATGAAGCCGGTGAACCACGGGAAATTGCTGGTGGTGGCGGGACCGGCCAGCGGGATGCGCGGAACCTTCGGGCGCATGGCATCGAGGTATTTGGAAATTTCCCGGCTGAAATCCTGATAGCTGTAGTCGGCCGGCCGCCAGGTTTTCCCGTAGTGTTCCGGCTCGTTGCCGATTTCAAAGGCGATCAGGCGGTCTCCTCCGGCGCGCAGTGCGGCGGCCGCTTCGCCGGCTGCCATATCCGGATTGTTGGCTCCGAGGTTGAGCCCGTGGATCATGGTCCAGCGGCTGGCGCGCGCGAATTGATAGAGTTCCTCCAGCTCGCGGGTGCTGATGAGGGACTTTTGGTTCGAGAAGGACTTGGTGGCCTCCGGTTCCCAGCGGGTGATCTCTACATAGTTCGCGCCCATGCGCAGCACGCCTTCGCCGAGGTGGCGCATAAGATTCACCATGGCGGCGTTGGACGGTTTGAAATGATCCAGCGCCAACACGTTCTTCTCGTAGCTGAAGCCAAGGAAATCCGCCGGGATCGCGGAGCCGGGCTTGGTTTCGTCCACTTCGATAGTCACTTCCACCGGTTCCGCCGCGGCGGCTCCATGGGACAGGATCGAGACCGCAAGTATCGCAAGTGCCCGGCGGATGGTGCGGAGTGATGTCATTCAGAAATCGTAGATAGAAGGATTGGGTCATGAGAACCCCGCCGGAGTGCCCTCCAGCGCTCCGGCGGGTATGCGAATGCCGTTGAGAAACCCAATAAACAACGACAGATTTTTTCAGCCTCAGCCGCGCTGGCGGCGCAGCAGGATGAGCGTGCCGATCAGACCGAGCATCGCCGCGCGGGGCTCGGGGACGACGGTGAGGGTGAGGTATTTGCCGCCGTCGGTGTAGCTCTCGGTCGAGTTGGTGAATCCGTTCGTGAGGTCATCATAGTTGATACGCCAGTCGTAGCTGCCGTATTGGAACACGCTGTCATCCGCCAGGGGGGAGGTGCCGGCTCCCAGATTGAACAGGCCGCCGTTCCAGGTTCCATTGGTGGTGTTGTAGTCCGCCAAGGTGAAACGATCCCCGAGGAGGAAGGAGCCGGTCAGGGCGAGATTCAGATTGGCTCCGGTGGTGATGGCAAGCACGTTGCTGAAGTTGCCGGTCAGCGTCATGCTGTCATTTCTCGGCGTCAGCGATTTATCGATTTCGATGTCAAAGTTGGCGTTGTCTGCGAGTGACAGGGATGTCCCAGTAATGTTGCCCGGACTGTTGCCGGGTGCCAGCGTGCCGCCGGCTTGGACGATGACCGCGCCGACGGTGCCGCTGCCGCCGAGGGTGCCGGTGTTTTGCACGGTGGTGCTGCTGGTGGAGATGTTACCGTTGATGACGAGCTTGCCGCCGGTAACGGTGGTGGCTCCGCTGTAGCTGTAGGTGCCGCCGGAGGAGAGCGTCAGGGTGCCGCCGTCCGCTTTTGTCATGCCGCCGGTGTGGGTGATATTCGCGTTGATCGTGGTATTGCCCGCGCCGCCGACGGTGAACAGGCCGCTGCCGGTGACATTTCCGGTAATCACTTGGAGCGTCTGGCCGGAAGTTGTCACGTCCAAGCGCCCGCCGCCTGCACCGCCGATGGTAAACCCACGGGTGTAGCTGGCACTATTGCCGGTGTAGGAGAGCGTGCCTTGCGTCGAGGCCGCGCCCAAGGCCACTGCCGATGCAGCGTTGCCCAGATTGCTGCTGCCGCTGACCACGATGTTGCTTGCACTCAAGGTGCCGTCGCTGATCGTCGTCGCGCCGCTGTAGGTGTTTGCGCCAGTGAGTGTAAGCGTGCCGGAGCCCGATTTAGTCAGACCACCGCCGGAGCTGGATGGATTCGCAAGCAGCTTGGCCTGGATCCCGATATTGAGGCCGTTGGTGTCGATTTTCGCGCCGCCGCTGGAAACGTAAGTGGCCTGCTTCGGCCCGGTATTGCTGCCGTCTCCATAGACTTGTACGAAGTTGGCGTTATCGACTCCGGTGGCTTTCACTACCCCGCCATTCCAAATCAGGTTTGCATCGTTGTCGCCGCCTGGACCGGCCGCGTTCAAATCACGGTTGGCCACCTTGATCAGCGGGGTCGAGAGCGTGCCTCCATTCAGTTCCAACTGGAAGGTGGCGGTTGTGCCGTTGCTGCCAGTAGTACCATAGGTTGCATCCACGCCATTGGTGGCC
>JBIHZT010000648.1:0-2609 GCA_044240265.1 Luteolibacter sp.
CTCCCATCCCCAAGAAACTCAAGTGGCGGAACTGGGCCGCCGATCCCGAGGGCATCACCGGCGACTGGTTGCTCGACTTCGTGAACAACCAGCTTTTCCCCGGCCTCCAGAACCTGAAGCTCGGCGCGAACGACGGCCGCGCCCGCATCGTCCGCGAGGTCTTCGATGGCGGTTACAACTACATGCGCAGCGGCCAGCAGCTCCGCAAGATCATCAACAAGCTGGAGGACATCGACTTCAACAGCCTCAAGGAGCGCCAGCACTTCGGCGACATCTACGAGAAGATCCTCAGCGACCTCCAGTCCGCCGGAAACTCCGGGGAATTCTACACGCCCCGCGCCGTCACCCAGTTCATGGCGGACCGCATCGACCCGAAACCCGGCGAGATCCTCATCGACCCCGCCTGCGGCACCGGCGGCTTCCTCACCTGCGCCATCAACCACATGCGCAAGCGCCATGTGAAGGGCGTGAAACAGGAACGCCAGCTCCAGTCCAGCCTGCGCGGCGTCGAGAAAAAGCACATGCCGCACCTCCTGTGCATGACCAATCTCCTGCTCCACGACATCGAGGACCCCGGCTTCGTCCGCCATGACAATACGCTCGCCCGGCCCTACACCAGTTGGACCAAGGACGAGCGCGTGGACATCGTGCTCACCAACCCGCCCTTCGGCGGCAAGGAAACCGACGGCATCGAGAGCAATTTTCCCAAAGCCTATCAGACCCGCGAAACCGCCGATCTCTTTCTCGCCGTCATCCTCCGTCTGCTCAAGCCCGGCGGCCGCTGCGCCATCGTCCTGCCGGACGGCACCCTCTTCGGCGAAGGCGTGAAAACCCGGCTCAAGGAAGCGCTTCTAACCGAGTGCAATCTCCACACCATCGTCCGCCTGCCGAATGGCGTCTTCGCCCCCTACACCGGCATCAAGACCAACCTGCTCTTCTTCACCAAGGGCGAGCCGACGAAGGAAATCTGGTATTACGAACATCCCTATCCACCCGGGGTGAAAAGTTATAACAAGACCAAGCCGATGACCTTCGAGGAATTCGGCCCCGAGCGCGAGTGGTGGGAAAATCGCGTCGAAAACGAACAGGCCTGGTGCGTCTCCATCGATGAAATCAAGGCCGGCAACTACAACCTCGATCTCAAGAACCCGCACAACGCCGACACCGGCCCCGGCGACGTCGATCACCTCCTGCCCGCCTACGAAAAGCTCCTCGCCGAGATCGCCGACACCCGGGCGCAGTTGAAAAAGGAACTCCAACAAGCCCTCACCCGATGAAACCGGAGGAACTCACCTTCTATCGAGACCTGCTCGGCGACATCAAAACCCGGGTCCGCCAGGCCCAGCACCGCGCCGCTCTCTCGGCCAATGCGGAAATGATCCACATGTATTGGGACATCGGCCGCATGATCGCCGCCCGGCAGGAAAAGGAAGGCTGGGGCGCGGGTGTCATCCCCCGGCTGTCGGCAGACTTGAAAAACGAACTGCCGGAGCAGAAGGGCTTCTCGGAGCGGAATATCAAGCGAATGGCGCGTTTTTATCAGGAGTATCCAGATTCGTCGTCAAAAGTGCCACAGTCTGTGGCACTTTTACAAAACGTTGAAAATCAGGAATTTTCAATTGTGCCACAGCCCGTGGCACAATTGAAAAACCTGTTCACCCTCCCAATTGTGCAACGCTCCGTTGCAAAATTGCCTTGGGGACACAACGTGCTCCTGTTCGAAAAGATCGAGCACCTTCCCACCCGCCTCTGGTATGCGGAAAGAGCCCTCGAACAAGGCTGGACCCGCGACACCCTCACGCTCCAAATCAAAAACCGCGCCCACGAGCGGCAGGGTGCCGCCATCACCAACTTCGCCACGACCCTGTCGGAAGCCCACGCCGCCATTGCCCAGAGTTTGCTGAAAGATCCCTACCTCTTCGACTTCCTCACCCTCGAAGAACCCTTCCACGAGCGCGAACTCGAAACCGGTCTCCTCCTGCACCTCGAAAAATTCCTGCTCGAACTCGGCCGCGGCTTCGCCTTCGTCGGCCGCCAATACCGGATCGAAGTCAGCGACCGCGAGTTTTACCTCGATCTCATCTTCTACCACCTCCACCTCCGCTGCTTCATCGTCATCGATCTCAAAAAGGGCGACTTCAAGCCCGAGTATGCCGGAAAAATGAACTTCTACTGCTCCGCCGTGGATGACCTGCTCCGCCACGAGCACGACGCCTCCACCATCGGCCTCATCCTCTGCCAGACCAAGGACCGCATCCTCGCCGAATATTCCCTGCGCGACATCCACAAACCCATCGGCCTCGCCGATTACGAACTCACCCGCGCTCTGCCCAAGGAACTCGCATCATGCCTCCCCAGCATCGAAGATATCGAAGCCGAACTCTCACAGGATCTAAGAACGGAGGAAAAATCATGAACCGAGGAGCATTACAACAAGGAGAGGCGATCTCCGAATCGCCTGCCCATGGAAAGCCGATGAAAAGCGATTCTCTCCATGCATCGGCACATCATGGACATCGGCGGATCGGAGTCCGCCGCTCCTTGAAAACCCCATTCTCCAGCCCCAACGGGTTAACCAATCCCAGCCCAGGGCATCGCCCTGGCTCACC
>JBIHZT010000093.1:0-9247 GCA_044240265.1 Luteolibacter sp.
CGGCGGCATTTATCTCGGGAGCGGCACCATCACCGGCACCATCACCACCAGCCCGCCGGTCGTCAGCATCACCAGCCCGGGCGTGGACAACATCGTCCTGCCCGATCTCAACGCCGATCTGAATCTAACCGCCTCCATCGTCTTCAACTCCGCCTTCGGCACGCCCGCCGTCACTTGGTCGATGGTCTCGGGCCCCGGCACCGTCACATTTGAAAATCCAGGCTCGGCCAGCACCACCGCCCGTTTCTCCGCAGTGGGCACCCACACCCTGCGCTGCACCGCGACGGTCACCGTCAACGGCCAGCTCATGCAAGGTTCCGCAAACCGGATCGTCCAGCCCGGTGGACCTGCCACCAGCAACTTCACCGCCACCTTTCGCGAAGGGGTGAATGGTTACTCCCAGGCCTGCGCCCTCATCCGCAGCGACTGGCCCACCGGCAACGCGGGAACACGCGATCAATTCATCGTCGGCACGGGCTTCCGTTCGATCTTTTCCTTTCCTCTCACCGGCATTCCGGCCGATGCCACCGTCCAGTCCGCCAACCTCGATGTTTTCCACTTTGACACCGTCAGCACATCCACACCTATCGGGGCCCTGGAGCTGCGCCGCCTCACCGCAACGCCGGTCGAGGGCACGGGCAATGGTTCATCTTCGACTACCGGCGTCGGCACCGGGGTAAGCTGGAACTCAAGCACCGGTTCGATCAACTGGACCACAGCGGGCGGTGATTTCGAGATCGCTGCGGATCAACTCCTTTCCCAAGTAGCTGGTTTCAGCACCTGGACAGCCGGTCAGACACGCAGCTTTGCTTCCACCCTAGCTCTGGTAAGCGCCGTGCAATCCGCCGTGACCGGTAATGCACCACTGGACTTGATTGCCCTTTCCCCCACCACAACCACAAGCAACCGCTTCGCCCGCTTTGTCTCGGACGACCACGTCACCACCGCCCAGCGCCCGCTGCTCACCATCAACTATTCCACCGGCAATCCCGCCGTGCCCACGGTGACCCCCGGCACCGCGCCCATCGCGATGCGAAATCAAGCAGCCGCTCTCACAGGAAGCGTCAGCCACGCGGGAAGCGGCAGCCAATGGTCGCTCGTTTCCGGCGCCGGCGACGCCACCTTCACCGACGCCAGTCAGCCCGCCACCACCGTCATCTTTTCGGAAACCGGCAGCTACGTCCTCCGTCTCACCGCCGCCAATGCCCACGGCGAATCCTCCCGCACCCTCTCCATCAACGTCGCCGTAAATCCCGCAATTTTCAGCGATTGGCAGTCCCTCACCTGGCCCGGCGTATCCGACACCGACATCATCGGCCAAACCGCCGATCCCGACGCTGACAACATCAGCAATCTCCTCGAATGGGCGCTCAATCTCAACGCCAAGCTGCCTGGCACCGTTCCCGCAAACCTTCGCAGTAGCGGAGCGGTCCTCGAATATATATACACTCGCCGCAAGACCGCTCCGGGCGAAGCCGCCTTCCAAGTCGAGTGGTCGGACACACTTGGCACCGATTGGAGCACCGTGAATGTCAGCGAGGAAATCCCGGTCTCCGAAAGCGACAGCGCCCGCACCGTCAAAGTCACGATCCCGGCCACCACCGACAGACGCTTCGTCCGCCTCCGGGTGTCGCGCCCATAACCCACGCAATTCTGAATAAAAAATGCGCGATACCACCGTGATTCGCCGAGCATACGGTGGTATCACTTAACGAAACTTGCCGGGAGTCCGACCGGATTACCCGCCCTCTCTTCCGAAACACATCCATTGTGAAATCCCTCTTTCCCTACGCAGCCCTGCTCTTGTCCCCTGCTGTCGCCACAGGCGCACAACTCGTGCTCAATCCGGGTTTCGAAACCGCGCCGTTTCCCGCGTCGTGGACAAACAATGCCGCCATCACCTTCGCCGGACTCAACGGCACCACCACCGCCGCCAAACTGAGTTGGAATACCACTGCCACACTCAGCCAGACGCTGTCATCCACCGCCGCCAACTTCACCGCCGATCTATCATTCCAAGTCGCCGGCGTAGATGCCAGCCAAGCCTTCCGTGTCCTGCTCGATGCGGGTGCCGGCACCGCCGTGGACATCCGCACCACCACCGGCGGCGTTCTCCAACTCAAGGAAAACGGCGGATGGAAGCCACTCAATCGGATCACCGACTACGCGACCTTCAATTTTCCGATCAACTCGACCTGCAAACTCCGCGTCATCGGCCGCAATTTCGGCACGCCGTCCGCCAATTATGATCTCGCCTGGTCCGATGCCGGCGGCACCACCTTCACCCACGCCGCAGTCGGCCTCACTGCATTCGCCTCAAGCGCCGCCACCACCGCCCCGCTCTCCCAGATCGGCTTCAGCCACGATGTCTCTGCCGGGAATTCCTTCACCGTCGATGACGTCACCGTCACCGACAGCGCGTCCACGCCGCCGGCCGCCGATTACTCGCTTGCGGCAGCTCCCCCACCCGCTCCGGACAAGGTCGTCAACATCTCTGGCATCTATCCGCACCTCGTCATGACCAACACCCACGACGAGTGCGGCGTCGGCGCGGTCGTCCCATGGGCGGGAAAACTCTGGGCCATGACCTACGGCCCGCACATCCCGAACGGCGGAAGCGACAAACTCTACGAAATCTCCTCCGACCTCTCCCGCGTCATCCGCCCGGAATCCGTCGGCGGCACCCCGGCGAACCGTTTCATCCACACCGCCTCCAACCAGCTCAACATCGGCCCGTATTTCATCGACGCCGCGCGCACCGTCCGCGTCATCCCTCCGTCCCTCGCGCCCGGCCGCCACACCGCCACCGCAGCCCATCTCACCGATCCCAACCGACTCTACATCTTCACCATGGAGGACGGCGTTTATGATATCAACGCCACCGACCTGACATTCGTCACCCGCTACCCGGACGTGCAGGGCAAGGGCGACCGCTTCCTCTTCGGTTACCATGGAAAAGGCGCCTACACCGGTCAGGGCCACCTCGTCGTCGCCAACAACGGCCGGCCGAACAGCCAGGAAACGCCCACCGGTCCCGCCGGCGTGCTCGCCATGTGGAACGGCACCACCGTCGCACAGAACGGCGGCACCTATTTCGCCACCAACGATCCGAACAACACCGCCGAGGAAAACACCGTCAACCCTGTCGCCGCCCAGCCCAACTACATCGCCGGTTGGACCCAGATTTCCAAAACGCAGACCTGCGAAGTCACCGGCCCCGGCGGCATTTACGGCAATCCCAACCCCGCCACCGATCCGATCTGGGCCACCGGCTTCGATGCGAAATCCGTTCTGCTCCGCGTCATGGAAAACCAACAGTGGCAGCTCTGGCGCTTGCCGAAAGGTTCTTACTCGCACGACGGCTCGCACGGCTGGCACACCGAGTGGCCGCGCATCCGCCAGCTCGATCCCGCCGACCCTGGCAGCATCTATCTGATGCACATGCACGGACTTTTCTACAACTTCCCCAAAACCTTCTCCGCCGCCAACTTCGCCGGACTCGCGCCGATTTCGTCTTACTACAAGATGCCCACCGACTACGCCATGTTCAACGGCCAGATCGTCATGGGCAAAAACGACGCCTCCAAGTTCGCCAACACCCTCGCCCAGAAAGACCAGTCCAACCTCTGGTTCGGCACCATGACCGACATCGAAAACTGGGGCTCGCCCACCGGCCACGGCAGCGTCTGGATGAAAGAAGCCGTCACCGCCGGGCAAAACTCCGATCCCTTCCTGATCGACGGCTTCACCAGTCGGACGCTCCACCTGCGCAACCTCGGAACCTCCGCCGTAAGCGTGGAAATTCAGACCAGCCCTGGCACCACCACCTGGACCGCCGCCCGCAGCATCAACGTCCCGGCCGGCGGCTACGTGCATGAAATACTCAATGACCTCACCGCCCCGTGGGTGCGTCTCCAGACTTCCGCGGCATCCACCAATCTCACCGCATTTTTCCACCTCCACTCGCCCTACCCGCACACCACGCCCGCGTCCGCCGTGTCCCTCGAATTCGCCGCCCTCGCCGATATCCGCGACACCCGCGCGATGTCGGACGGCATCATCCGCGTTCGGAACAATAGCGATCTCTCGCTCGAGTTCGCCTCCTCCCGCACCTCGTCCACCGGCAGCACCTCCAGCCACCGCTACCACCTCATCGGAGGTGATATCGTGCTCAAAGATGTCGCCGACGCCAGCGCCGAATCCACCATGCGGACCGCCGCCGCCACCACCCAACAATTCGGCTCCGACATCGCCTCCGCCTGGGTCGATAGCGGCGGCATCCGCTACCGCCTGCCCAAGCTCGATCCGCTCTATGATTCGCCCTTCGCCGCCGGTTGGGCGCGCGGCGTGCGCGAGGCCGTCACCGAGCGCGAGCTGCTCAACTGCCACGGCACCTTCTACGAGGTCCCGCGCAGCAACTCCGGCGGCTATCGCAAAATGCGCGCCCTCACCACCCACGGCAAGCGCATCAGCGACTTCGCCTCCTGGCGCGGCCTCTTCGTCCTCACCGGCGTGCTCGACGACGCCCCCACCTCCGACAAGCTCGTCAAAAACCCCGACGGCACCGCCGCGCTCTGGCTCGGGGAAATCGACGACCTCTGGCGCATGGGCGAGCCCCGCGGCACCGGTGGCCCGTGGAAAGACACCGCCGTCGCCGCCAACACCGCCTCCGATCCCTATCTGATGTATGGCTACGACCACAAGGAACTCACTCTCACCGCCGCCGCGGCCTCCACCATCACCGTCGAGCTCGATTTCCTCGCCGACAACACTTGGTCCATCTATCAGACCTTCAGCCTCAGCGCCGGCCAAACGCTCACCCATGTGTTTCCGGAAGGTTTCCACGCCCACTGGGTGCGGGTGAAATCCAGCGCCGCCACCACCGCCAGCGCGCAATTCACCTACGGCCCTGCGGAAGTCCGCGACCGTTTCCTCGACTGGGCGCGCACCGAAGGCCTGCCCACCGCCAGCGGTCGCAGCGCCATTCTCAATGAAGACGACGACGGCGACGGCATCCCCGCCCTCATCGAGTTCCTCGTCAACGGCGACGCTAATGCCTATGACGCACAACCCATCACTGCGGGCCAGGCCAATGCCGACTTTATCCTCCGCGACCTCGTCCAGGAAGATAACATCACCTTCGATCTCCAGTTCTCACCCGACTTGCTGCATTGGCAAAACGATCCCGCCTACTTGGCGACCTCGCCCGACCAAGCCGGAACACCCGTCGGATTCACCCGCATGCGCGTCACCTATCCGCCCGATGAATCCCACCTCTTCTTCCGCCTCCGCGCTAACTGAATTCCTTGAAGGATCAATTTCCACACAAATGACCACCTCTTTTCCAAGAACCCTGCTCCGCCTGCTGGCGGCGGCCTTATGGATGACGAGCAGCAGTCCGGGAGCCCCTGCGGAAAAAGCTCCCGCCATCGACCGCACCACCCACCAGATCGCGCTCAACCAGATCGGTTTCCAAACCGCCCGCAGCAAGCGTTTCACTGCGCCGTTATCCGCCGACGGCACGCCGTTCATCGTCCGCCATGCCGACGGGAAGGAAATCCTCCATCGCGGGACCATCACAGCGGGGATCGGCGACTTCAGCGCGTTCCAGCCTGCGGATTCCACGAAGAATTATGTCGTCGAGATCCGGGGCGATGTCCTCAAGCCCGGCGTTTCCGATCCATTCCTCATCCGGAAAAACCTCTGGCAGGAGAACTACTGGCAACCTGCGGTGGATTTTCTAATCGACTCCCGCAGCGTCGTCGGCACCCACCCGAGCGCGTTCGGCGGTTGCCCTTGGCGGGATGGAAATTACTACGACGCCATCATCCCGTCACTCGCCCTGCTCTGCGTGGCGGACCCCGCCCGCATCGCCGCCATGCCACGCCAGATCGACTGGCAGGCCGACAAACAACGGGTGCTAGATCCCGCCTTCAAGTTCGACCCTAAGAACCCTGAAAGCGGCGGCGTCATGGATGCGGTTCAAAAATACTACACCGAGCTCGACGCCCCCGCCGCCGATGCACCGGACGCCGTGAAGCTCATCCACTGGGGCGCGGGATACTATCTGATGAAGCCCATGACCAAGGACCCGATGGGCGATCCGGAGCCGAGCCAGATCCACTCACAGACCGTCGAGCAGATTTCCTACGTGTTATGGGCGTGGCCGGTGATCGGGAAGTGGCTGCCCAAGTCCTTTTACGACCGCTGCCATGAATTCTGTTTTACGAACTGGGAGAAATCCCTAACCATCGACAAGTGGTGGGATCCCAAAGGCTATGAAGCGCCGCCGGGAGGCAACAACCCGATGGCCGGACGCCTTCACCCCTACAAGGGCCGCCACGCGCCCGGGCACTCGATCGTGCCGAACCTGATCCTCCACGAGATCGCCAAACGCGAGAAGCGGGAGGACGCCATGAAATACCTCGACGCCGCCGTGGCGCAGGTGGATTTCATCGTGAAAAACATCGACTGGAACGACCCACGGAGCACCAAGGGCCATCGGATGAGCGAGCACCGCACCATTCCCAACCTGGTCTGGCTGTTGCAAAAATTTCCCGAACGCGCGCCCGCCGGATTGAAGGGAAAAATCACCGATTGGGCGCAAGTCGCCGTGCGTCGGTCCGCGAACCTCTGGGACTTCCGCCGCTATGACGAAGAGGAAAACTGGACGATCCCCAAACTCAGCGACGTGGGCAACTGGCTCTCCACCCCCGCCATCGCCACCGCCGCCTCGTGGGTCATCGACGATCCCGCGCTCAAGTCCCGCCTCCGTGAACTCGCCATTTCCCACGCGGATTTCGTCTTCGGCCGCAACCCTCGCCTCGCGGCGGCACCGCATCTGCCGGACAAGGGATTTCCCGAAATCGAGCGCGGCTGGCCGATCGGGCACAAGCTCAACGTCTGCGCCCGGCTCGAACTCTGCCGCGGCTCGATTTCCTCCGGTCCGGGCACCGAGATGTTTCCCTTCAATCCCGAGGGCGCCTTCCGCCACGCCGAGGGCTGGGTGAACTACGGCGCGAGCTGGTGCGTCAGCCTCGCCTACTTGCACTGCGACCCGGCGAAATCCCTCCCCGCGCCTTAGCGTTCTCCGGGGTTGACCTCGACTCGCCGGGCATTGTTCATTCGCGCACGCGATGCCTTCCGTCCCCGATTCCAAACCGCTGATCATGACGCCCCACGAGGCGCTCAAGCGGTATTTCGGATTCAACGGATTTTTAGACGGCCAGGAGGAGGTCATTTCGGAAATCACCTCCGGCCGCGACGGCCTGGTGGTGATGCCGACCGGCGGCGGAAAATCCCTGTGTTTCCAGATCCCCGCGCTGTGTTTCGGCGGGGTGACGCTCGTGATTTCCCCGCTCATCGCGCTGATGAAAGACCAGGTGGACGCACTCGTCGCCCGCGGGATCGCCGCCACCGTGATCAACTCCACCCTCTCCTGGCCCGAGCAAAAAGAACGTCTCGACGGCATGCGCGCCGGCAAGTGGAAGCTCGTTTACGTCGCGCCCGAACGCTTTCGCGCGGAGAGTTTCCTCAACGCCCTGAGCGGCATCGAAATCTCGCTGTTCGCGGTGGACGAGGCGCACTGCCTCAGCCAGTGGGGCCACGATTTCAGGCCGGATTACCTGCGGCTCGGCAAGTCGCTGGAGAAGATCGGCCGCCCGCAATGCGTCGCGCTCACCGCCACCGCCACGCCCATCGTCCGCGACGACATTTCGAAGGTGCTCGCGCTGCGCTCGCCCTTCGAGCGCGTCAGCGGATTCTCCCGGCCGAATCTATCACTCAACATCTCCGCCATGGACAAGGTCGCGCAGAAGGACGAGCGGATGAGGTCCGTCATCGCCGCGCACAA
The DNA here is from genome assembly GCA_044240265.1 of Luteolibacter sp. GTDB lineage: Bacteria > Verrucomicrobiota > Verrucomicrobiia > Verrucomicrobiales > Akkermansiaceae > Luteolibacter. The sequence continues at coordinate 7,853 of JBIHZT010000093.1, forward strand.
GACCGGCATCATCTACTGCGCCACCCGCAAGAAGGTGGAGTCCGTGTCCGAGACGCTCGCCAGTTGGGGCGTGAAATGCGTGGCCTATCACGGCGGCATGGGCGACCAGGAGCGTGAACGCGCACAGGAAATCTTCATCCATCGCAAGGCGGACGTCGCCGTGGCCACCAACGCGTTCGGCATGGGCATCGACCGCTCCGACGTGAGATTCGTCATCCACTACGAGGTCCCCGGCAGCGTGGAGGCCTACTATCAGGAAGCCGGCCGCGCCGGGCGGGACGGGGAGAACGCCTATTGCGAGCTGCTCTTCAACTACGCGGACACCCGCACTCAGGAATTCTTCATCGACGGCGCGAATCCCACCGCCGCCATCGTCCGCTCGATCTATCAATACCTTCTCAACGAGGCGGACAAGGATTTCGAAGTCCATCGCACGCTCGACGAGATTGCCGAAAACGCGGATGTGAAAAACTCGATGTCCGTCGGCAGCGCCATGTCCATCCTCGCCCGCGGCGGCTACGTCGAGCGCTTCGACATTCCGAAAAAGCGCATGAAAGGCACCCGCCTGCTCAAGCCGGACGTGCTCGCCCGCGGCCTCCAACTCGACGAGAACGCCATCGAGGAAAAGGACCGCCGCGACCGCGAGAAACTCAAGGCGATGGTGGAAATGTGTTATTCTCGCAGCTGCCGCCAGCAGTGGATTCTCAGCTACTTCGGCGAGGACGAGGCCGGCGTCTGCGGCACCTGCGACGTCTGCCGCGACGAAGGTTCGGGCGAGAACCGCCCGCCCACCGCCGAGGAGATCACCATCGTCCGCAAGGCGCTCAGCGGCGTCGCGCGGATGTCCCGCCGCACCGCCGCGGGCTGGGAGCCGCGATACGGCCGAGGGCGCATCGTCCAGATGTTAGCCGGCAGCAAGTCCCAGGAAATCATCGGCGGCGGCCTCGACAAGCTCACCACCTACGGCATCCTCAAGGACAAAGGCGCGGGCTATCTGAACAGTCTGATGCGCTCGCTGGCGGACGCCGGGCTGGTCGTCACCGTCACCGGCGAGTTTCCACTCCTAACACTCACTCCGCTCGGCGACAAGGTCATGCGCGGCGATGCGAAATTCCAACTCGTCTGGCCGGATCCCGAGGCCGGGCGCAAGGAAATCGCCCTCAAGGACCACGGTTTCGACGGCCAGCTCTACTCGATGCTGCGCGATATCCGCGAAAAAATCGCCAAGCGCGAGGACGTGCCGTCCTACGTGGTCTTCGGCAACAAAACCCTCGAAGCCCTCGCCCGCTATCAGCCGGTCAATGCCGAGGAAGCGCTCCACGTCCCCGGCATCGGTGCCGCCAAGGTCCAGCGCTACGCCAAGCCGTTTTTGGAGGCCATCGTGATTTGGAAAAA
>JBIHZT010000094.1:0-9221 GCA_044240265.1 Luteolibacter sp.
TCCAGAGTCGCCGCGACCCAAAGGCGATGCGGACCTCCTTGCCGGGGCGTGAACGCCGCGGTGAATTCTCCAGGCTGGCCAGTCGCTTGCGCGATGACATGGTGAAAATCACTCCCGTCCACAGCCACCAGAAAAGCGTGGCATCCTGAAATTTGCGCTACCTCGCCGCCTTCCTTCGCGAGCTTGAAAGTCACGCCCAACGGCTCGCCTGCGACCACCGCCGGAGCCTTGACCAGCGTGGCGCGGAGCTGCGGTGGGAGGGGCGTGAGCAGATGGGTCAGCGGGGTCAGCGGCTTGAGCTGCTCCGCGGGAAATTGCTGTCCTACCAGTGCGATGCCCGCCTCGATTTGCGACAGCTCGGCCCGCAGTCCCGCGGCGTCGCCGCTGAGCGCGCATTGGTTGGACGGCAAGGTCCTGCCGGCGACCAGCTGCACGCCCGTCGCGATCCGATCGCGTTGCGCCTGGGGCAACAGCGCCCGCCTTTCCATGAACCGCAGATGGGAAACCAGCGCGGCCATGCGTTGCGGCCAGAGGACCAAGGACCCGCTCGCAAGGATCCGCTCAAACTCATAGCGCTCGACCTGCACGTTTTCCCACGCGTCCCCCGTCGTGAGAATGTCGCGCCCGCAAAGCTGCTCCGGCGCGGTTTGGGCGCTGGCGGAGAGCACCAACCGGAGGGTGATGACGCTTGCGAACCAGAGCGGGGAAAGTTGCATAGGTGAATCAACCAGAGCTTGCGGCGGCATTCAACCGTGGTCTAATACATTTCTGATGAAAACTTTCATCGTCAGTGCGCTTCTCGTTTCTCTGGCTATGGGCTGGGCGGAGGAAACGCGTGATTTCACCGTCCGCGGCGTGGTCCGGGAGACGAGGCCGGCCAAATCCCAGCTCATCGTGAAGCACGAGGAAATCCCGGGCTACATGGACGCGATGACGATGCCGTTTCAAGTGCGCGACCCGAAAATCCTCGAGAGCGTCAAGCCCGGGGACGCCATCACCTTCCAACTCCACGTCACCGAAAAAGATCACTGGATCGACGGAGTGAAAATCACCGGTGCCGCCGAAAAGGAAGCGCCCCGCCCGAAGGTCACGGACATCGCTCCCTTCAAGCCGGGCGATCCGCTCCCCGACCTCACCTTTACCGACGAACGCGGCCAGCCTCTCAAGCTTGAGGATTACCGCGGCAAGGCGCTCGCACTGACCTTCATCTACACCCGCTGCCCCTTGCCTAACTTCTGCCCGCTTCTATCCGAAAAATTCCGAACCGTCCAGGAGTCCCTGCTCGCCGATCCTGCGGCACCGAAAAACTGGCAGCTCTTGTCGGTCACCATCGACCCGGAGCATGACACGGCCGAAGTGCTCCAGCGCTACGCGAAAGCCCAGCGGGCCGACGCGGCGCACTGGCGCTTCGCCACCGGGGAGTTGCGCGACATCACCGTGCTCGGCCTGCGCTCGGGCCTCGAGTTCTGGGAGGGCGGCAGCGAGATCACCCACAACATTCGGACGGTGGTCTTCGACGCCCAGGGCCGCATGAGGAAAGTGTTCTCCGAGAACGCCTGGACTGCGAATGAACTCGCAGGCGAACTCCGCGCTGGAGCTTTGACCGGGAAGTGATCCTTCCCTTGGAGCGGCGGATCGATTCGGGACGGCGGCTCCGGAGTAAACGCGGAATTAGCCCGCGCACCGGGCGATCCCGGGCAGACGGCTCACCCAGTTAGGCCCATGCCCGATGCTGACCTTGGCGGTGAACCCCTACTTGGTTGAAATCACCGCCCCGCCCGGTTTCACCGTCGGAAACCGCGCCCGATGATCCCTTGTTTCAAGACGGGAACATCCATCGCGACTTTACTTGAAATAAATCCCCTGCACGCCTATGGTGTCCGACGCGTGGGCTGTTCGCACGAGCCGCCCACGCGATTGACCAAATCAACCTAAACCAACTGGAACCATGAAAAAATTCGTCTCCACCGTGGCCGTCACCGCCCTTTTCGCGACACTCGCCACCACCGCCCATGCCGCCCATGCCGCCCATGCCGCCCATGCCGCCTCGCGCGTCGTCACCCAAGGACGCGCGGGTTATGCCGTCGCGCCTGTCCCACAAGCGCAGTACCCGGCAAAAGAACAAGCCAGGGTGACAACCGTCGCCCTCGTCACCGAGAAACCCGAACAGCCTGCGACCCGACTCCAAACCGCTGGACGCTCGGGCTACCAATACATGCCAGTCCGGAGCCATTGATTCCTCGATGATTCCTCGATGATTCCGTCGCATAGGGGCCGCATGGCATGGGGGCTGCTCAAAGCCACCCGTGCGCGGCCCCGTTTTTTCACTCGTTTTACTCTCCGGGCTCGCCGCCGCAGCTCCCATCCATATTCCCTTTCGCACCCACCGCGGAATCATTCTGGTGCAAGCCACCATCGAGGGTTCCTCGCGCCCCATGCAGCTCATCCTCGACTCCGGGGCGGGTGAAACCGTTCTCGCCAAGCGCGCCGCCACCGAGCTCGGCCTCGGTCTCATCACGGGCGAGCGCATCCGCACCGTCCACGGAATCGAAAATGCCAGCCGTGGCGATTCCGCCCACATCCAGCTCGGCGACTCATCCAATCCGCTTCGCTTCTCCTCCAGCCCGCTCGTCGTCGATCTCGCCGGTGAATCCCGCACCCTCGGCACCCCCATCGACGGACTGCTAGGCGCGGATTTTTTCCACGGGCGCGCCATCAAAATCGATTTCAAACAATCCCGCCTTCACATCTCGCCCAAGGGGCAACCAAGCCCCCGGGCGACCCGGCTTCCACTCTCCCGCAGCCGTGGCGCGATGTTCGTGGAACTAACCGCAGCCGACTCCCGCCTGCAACGCGTCCGGCTGGACACCGGCTGCTGCCGCTCGCTCTGCTGGTCGCCACCCGGTGGCTCCTCCCTCCGATGTCTCTGGCGCGACGGCAAAACCATGAATATCGACGTCAACTTCGGCCCGTTAGTCATGATAGACATCCCCAGCGACGTTTACCGCCGCCCCCTCTTCGCCGGCGAGGACGGCCTGCTTGGCACCGCGCTCCTCAGCCGCTTCGATTCCGTTTGGATCGATGCCGTCAATAACCGCATCACCTTCGACACCGTTCGGGATTGAGCCGTTCGTGACGAAAGGCTTGCAGCAGCGCCGGATGCGGGAAAACTGCGCTACGTCGCCATGCCATTCCTCCACCCGGACACATCCGACTCCTTCCGCCTCGGAGGAAAAGGCGCTGCCTTGGCCCGGCTGGGTGAACTTGGATTTGAAATCCCCGCGTGGTTCGCCGTGCCGCCGGATGTCTCGTGGATGCCGGAGGAACTGGAAAACTCCATTAGTCTGCTAGGTTTCGGGCTTTTCGCCGTCCGCTCGTCCGGCATCATGGAAGACAGTGCCGGGCATTCCTTCGCCGGGCAATTCGAGAGCCATCTCGAAGTCACCGAATCCCAGGTAGCTGAAAAAATCACCCAGGTCCGCGCCTCCGCCCAAAGCGCCGCCATCCTCACCTACTGCCGCGAGCGCGGTCTTTCTGTTCCGTCCGCGCCAACCGTCCTTGTCCAGCGCATGATCGCGCCGGGCTGCGCCGGAGTCGCCTTCAGCGCCGATCCCGTCACCGGAAATCGCGGGGTCGCCATCGTTTCCGCCGTCGCCGGCACCGGTGAGAAACTTGTCTCCGGCGAGGTCGATGGCGAAACATGGAGAATCACCCGCTCCGGCGAAATCCTCATCCAACCGGAAAATCCGCTCCTATCAGTCACCGACGCCGTCGCCGTTTCCACCCTCTCCCGCCAGTGCGAAACCGCCTGCGGCCGGCCTCAAGACATCGAGTGGGCCATCGATCTATCTGGGAAACTCTGGCTCCTGCAATCCCGCCCCATCACTACGCTCGGGCTAACACCCGATCCCGCCGACACCCTCCGCGTCTGGGATAACAGCAACATCGCGGAAAGCTACGGCGGTGTCACCACGCCGCTCACATTCTCCTTCGCCCGCCGGATCTACGAGTCCGCCTACCGCGAGTTCTGCAAACTCATGTCCGTGCCGCCCGACCGCGTCGAGCGCTCGGACGATGTCTTTCCTCAGATGCTAGGTCTCATCCGCGGCCGGGTTTATTATAATCTCGTTAGCTGGTATCGCGTGCTCGCGCTGCTCCCCGGCTTCCAGCTCAACCGTGGATTCATGGAGCAGATGATGGGCGTCCGCGAACCGCTGCCGGATGAAATCGTCCAAAAAATCGTCGCCGAAAACACCGGCAGCCGCTTCGCCGACACACTCGCCCTCGTCCGCACCTGCGCCGGCCTCGTCCGTCAGCTCACCGGCCTGCCGAAACAATTCGCCCGCTTTCAGATACGTCTCGACACCGCGCTCGCCGCCCCGCCCTTGCCGATTCCGCAAATGAGCGGCGAGCAACTCGTCGCCCACTACCGCGATCTCGAACGCCAGCTTCTCAAAAAATGGGATGCCCCGCTCGTCAACGACTTCTTCGCCATGATCTTCTACGGCGTGCTCCGTAGTTTGTGCGTCAAGTGGCTCGGCGACGCCTCCGGCACCCAGCAAAACGAAATCCTGCTAGACGGTGGCGACATCATCAGCGCCGAGCCGCCCCGGCGCATTGTGAAAATGGCCGCCCTCGCCGCCGCCCATCCCGGACTGGCAGAAACACTCGCCGATCCGGAAATCCCATCCCATCGGAAACTCGCCGCTCTCCAACAAGCCCCGGATCTAGCCGCCGCGTTCGAAAATTACCTCACCGACTTCGGCGACCGCTGCCTCGAAGAGCTCAAGCTCGAAAGCCCCACCGTCCGCGACGATCCCGCCAGCCTGCTCATTTCCATCGGTGCGATGGCCGCCCGCCCGCCCACCGTGACACAGGCATCTTGTCCGGGCATAGCCATGCAGCGGAGCCCGATCCTGCCTGTTCTTCCCGCCACCATTCCAATCCTCAAGCGCCCCATCTTCAACTACATCCTCCGCCAGGCCCGCGATCGCGTCCGCGCCCGCGAAAACCTCCGCTTCGAACGCACCCGCCTGTTCGGCCGCGTCCGCGCCATCCTCCGTGAACTCGGCCACCGCCTGCATGCCGACGGCGTGCTCGAATCCGCCCACGATGTTTTCTATCTGGAAATCGGCGAGATCCTCGCCGCCTGGGAAGCCACCGGCACCACCTCCAATCTCGGCAAGCTCGCCCAACAGCGCCGCGCCGAGTTCGCCACCTACGAATCCACCGAAGCCCCACCCGACCGCTTCCAAACCCGCGGCCCGATCCACCGCCATGAGCATTTCGAAAACACCCGTCCGCCCGAAACAACCGCGTCATCGCTAACCGGCAGCGGTGCCTGCCCCGGCCGCGTCACCGACCGCGTCCGCGTGGTGCTCGATCCGCGCGGCGCAAGATTGGAGCCCGGAGAAATCCTCGTCGCCCGTCAGACCGACCCCGGCTGGGTCGTCCTGTTCCCCGCCGCCGCGGGTCTGCTCGTCGAGCGCGGCAGTCTGCTGTCGCACTCCGCCATCGTCTCCCGCGAGCTGCGGCTGCCGTGCATCGTCTCGCTCCCCGGCATCACCACCACCCTCAAAACCGGCGACCTGGTGGAAATGGACGGAGCCGCCGGCACCGTGCGCGTCCTGGAGTTTTAGACTGCTAGGAATCCGATATGGCTAGGAAATTGCTCTGGGGATGAAGGCCGTTGAGAAAGCTCATGTGTGGACCGCAGAGCAGAGGAAAAGGGGCTCGATGACCGGGGAAGTGGCAGGAAAAAGGTTCCTATTTCTCCGACGGATGGATGTTTTTCCAGTCCGCCTTCATGTCCGTGACGCCCCAGCTTTTGTCTTTGGCCGCGTCGAGCGCTTTGTCGAGTTTGCCGATGTGGGACTCGCGGTCGTAAGCCCACTCGCGTTCGGCATCGGTGTGATGGACGATGAGACCGAGGCGCGCGCCCTTTCCGGCGGTGGTCCATTCGAGCATCTGGAAATCGCCGTCGGAGTTTCCTGCTGCGAAGATCGGGCGGCGGCCGATGTGGCGCTGGATGCCGACGGGTTTGCCCGCCTTGTCGTCGTTGAGGACGAGCTCGGGTAGCTTCACGATGACGGGCTTGCCGTCGCGGAGTTCGTATTTCAGGCCGCCGGTGGAACCGACAACCTGCTCTGGCGGGATGCCGTACACCTTCTCCGTCCACGGGCGCATGAACTCGATGCCGCCGCCGGAGACGATGAAAGTCTTGAACTGCTTGGCCCGGAGATAGGCGAGTAGTTCGAGCATCGGCTGATAGACCATTTCTGTGTAAAGCCTGCCGGTCCCGGGATGCCTGGCGGTGGAAATCCAGTCGGTGACGATTTTTTCGAATTCCTCGGTCGTGAGTCCGGAGTGGGTGGCCATGACGAGGTCGAACAAGGCCTTCTCACCGCCGGCGAGCGCGGCATTCATATCGCCCTTGAGCTGCGGGTCGAAGGGTTCTTCGGTTTGCCATTCGGGATGCTTCGGGGCGAGTGCCTTGATGCGGTCGATGGCGAAGAAAAGCTGGAAATACGCGGACTGTTCCGACCAGGGCGTACCGTCGTTGTCGAAGACGGCGATGCGCTCCGGCGCGGGGACGAAATCCGGGGGCCCTCCGTGGTGACCTTTTCGACGAATGCGATGATCACCTGCTAGGGCGCAGTGTCGTTCCACGACGGTAGCGGATCGGCGGTGCGGGTGACGGCCAAGGACAGGCCGGCAGCGAGGGCGACGCTGAGAAGTTTCATGGTTCAAAGAAGAAAACTGGCGCCACCGTGGTTCGGAGGCACCCGCAGGGATCAGATCCTATCGCGTCGAAGGAGCCATGGATTTGATTTGTTTTTCCAATGAGTCCAGACTCCAGTCACCCGGTTTCTGGCTGGGTGGGAAGTCCTTCAAGGTCATGAGGAACTTGGTGGCGACGCCTTGAAGCGGAACGAGCACGAAGGCGCGGTCGATATACCAGTCGTTGTAGTTGTTAGCGCTTTCCTGGGCCTTTTCAAAAGGATCGCGGCGCAGGTTGGCGAGCATGGGGGCGCGCAGGTGAACGAAGGGTTCGCGCCAGACTTGCAGCTGGTGGGCGCGGTTTTCCAGATAGGTTGCCTTCCAATCTCCCACCCGGATGGCGACCACTTCCGCCGCGTCATTCAGATAGATGAACTCGTTGCGGGGCGATTGATCGGTCTTGCCGCCGAGGTAGTCGAGCATGTTGTAACCATCGATGTGGTTCTTATAAGTGCGTCCGTTGATTTCCACCCCGCCCTTGAGCAATTGCTCCTTGATGTCCGGGGCTCCGGCGACAGCGGCGAAGGTGGGCAACCAGTCTTCGTGGGAGACGATGCCGTTGAGGGTGGTTCCGGCAGGAAACTTGCCGGGCCACTTGATGAAACAAGGCACTCGGAAGGCACCTTCCCAGTTCGAGTTCTTCTCGCCGTGGAAGGGCGTGGTGCCGGCGTCGGGCCAGGTGTTGTAGTGCGGGCCGTTGTCGGTCGAATATTGCACGATGGTGTTGTCGGCGATGCCGAGCTCGTCGATGAGCTTGAGCAGTTCACCGACATGCATGTCGTGCTCCACCATGCCGTCGCCGTATTCATCCTGTCCGGACAAGCCGATGTGCTCCTCCTTGACATGGGTGCGGAAGTGCATGCGGGTGCCGTTCCACCAGCAGAAGAAGGGTTTGCCCTCCTTGTTCATGCGGGTGATGAAATCCTTGGCGGCGGCGAGCGTTTCCTCGTCGATGGTTTCCATGCGCTTCTTGGTGAGCGGGCCGAGGTTTTCGATGGTCTGGCCGCCCTTGCCATCAGCGATGCTCTTGATGACGCCGCGCGGGCCGAAGGTTTCGAGGAAGGTCTTGCCGTTGGCCAGTTTCATGTCCTTCGGGTAGTCGCGCAGTTCGGGTTCCTCCTCGGCGTTGAGGTGATAGAGGCTGCCGATGAATTCATCGAAGCCGTGCAGGGTCGGCAAATGCTCGTCGCGGTCGCCCTGGTGGTTTTTCCCGAACTGACCGGTCATGTAGCCCCGGCTTTTCAGGATGCTGGCCATGGTGACATCCGTTTTCTGCCAGCCTTCCTTCGCGCCGGGCAGGCCGACCTTGGTCATGCCGGAGCGGACCGGAGAAGAGCCGCTGATGAATGCGGCGCGGCCGGCGGTGCAGGATTGCTGGGCATAGTAGTCGGTGAAGGCGACTCCCTCTCTGGCGACGCGGTCGATGTTAGGCGTTTTGTAGCCCATCATGCCGCGGTTGTTATGGCTGATGTTCCAGGTGCCGATGTCGTCACCCCAGATGACCAGGATGTTCGGCTTTTTGTCCTGGGCGGTGGCGGCCGTGACGACCATGACGGCGGCGAATAGAATTCGCCAGGTTGTTGTTAGCGGTTTCATGGTATTGGTAGGGTCTGCGAATGCGGGCGGGGGGAAAGGGGGCGGAAGAGGTGTTTCAGTGCGTCGATGGGCGGTGTTTCGGCAAGAAAAATCCCCAGTCCACGCCGATATTCGGCGGGATCGGGAGATTTTACGACGATTTTCAGTTGCCGCGAGCGTAGCTCCCCGGGCCGCTTTGCCAAGATTTCACTTGGGCGGCGGCGATGAAGTCGGCGGCTTTGAAGGTTTCGGGAGAAGACCCAAGTCTTGAAGACGCAAAACACAAGACGGAGAGGGCTTCGCGCGGAGCGTTGGCTGCGACGCTCATCATAGAGACGCCGCCACAGCCCGGCCCCGGACTCTCATCTTAAATTGATGTGGCCCAATGGGCTGGAAATGGGCTTTTCAGAAATCCTCGGGCGCGCAAGCATGTCACCGCCGATGAGCATTTCCGAGATCCAGTACCGCGCCGATTTTTCGACGATCCGCTATGCGCAGTGTTGGGAGGATTCCCGCTTGCTGGTGGCCGGTCTGGAGCCGGCGGGCCGGCATTGCCTGAGCATCGGCTCGGCCGGGGATAACAGCTTCGCGCTGCTCGCGGCGGGCGCGGCCTCGCTGGTGGCGGTGGAGATGAATGCGGCGCAGATCGCATACATCGAACTGCGGCGGGTGGCGTATCTCACGCTGGAGCACGGGGAGTTTCTGGAGTTGCTAGGATCGCGTCCGTCTCAGCGGCGGCGGGCTTTGTATCAGGCGTGCCGGGAGAAGATGCCGGTGGAGGCGCGGACGTTTTGGGATGCGAAGCCGGATGCCGTTTTGGATGGAATCGGCTCGGCGGGAAATGGGGCTCAAGCGCGGGCAGGTGG
>JBIHZT010000095.1:0-9207 GCA_044240265.1 Luteolibacter sp.
AAACGCCACGTCTCCGCAGGCCTGCGCCGTCGAACAAAGCATCCCCATGAATTGCTCCATTTCCGCCAATGAATCACTCGGTTTGAATTCTTCACCGCGCATTTGAATATCAAGAGCGCCGGATTCCCACCGATAGGAATAAGCCATGCCGTTCAGGAAATCCACGAGCGGAGGGTAAGCGTCGGAATCGGTGTCCGCCTGCCTGCCTGCCCGCAACCCGTCGCCCCATGAAGGATAGGCGGCGTCTAGCAAGGCGCGGGTTTCGTTCTTGAGTGCCGGGAGTTTTTTCATGCTGCGGAGAGGTTGGAGACTTTCGAGCCGTTCGGGCCGATGGCGAGGATTGCGAGCGCGTCCTTTTTCGTGAGTCGCCCAAGGTAATGCTGCTTCAAGAGTGCGCTCCCGCCGGAATGGCCGAAAGCGAAAATCAGATCGTCCAGGGGTTTGCCGATTGCGACTTGGATTGAAGCGCAAGTGTGCCTCATGCAGTTTTGCGGCCATTCGCCCAAGGTGGGCGCTTCCAGCCCTTTGAGCGGGTGCTGAGTCGCCACCGCCCACCCGGCTCGTCTGCGGGCGGCCTTGGACGTGTTCACCCAATTAGGGCCGACGATCAGATCATCCTTGGCAGCCTCGCCCTTATGCGTGGTCAGCCATGCTTTGAGCGTCGGACAAATTGGAATGAGGCGGCGGGAGTGTCGCTTAGCGATGGCGGCGGTGATCTCGATGTGAGTCTCTGAAATTTCCGCCCAAGTCAGCTTCTCCAGCTCCCGCAGTCTCACGCCGCCAAAAATGGCGACGGCAAAAGCGACAGCGCATCCTGAGGATGTTTTCTCCGCTGCGCTCAAGAGTGCTTTCACGGCCTCTGGGGCGAGAGTGTGAATCTCAGTCTCCCGGGTGATGCGGACCGGCTCCAGCGACTCCAGAACGTCAACCTTGCACCACTGGCGGGGTGGTGACGCTGCCCACCGCCAGAACACGCCCAAGGTTGTCTGCGCGCCTCGCCGGGAGGTCGGTGGAAGGTGAGCTACGCATCCCGAAATGTCGGCAATGGTGATGTCGGAAAGCGTCTTGTCATGGAGTGCGGCGAATACGTTTTTGAGATACTGCCGGTATCCCCTGAGCGTATCCTCCCGCAGTCCGTCCCGGGTGAGCAGGAATAGGTCTTTACCCTCAGCAAACGTCTTGGACGCGCTGCGCTGGTCATGGGTGAGTCTCCATGCCCGCGCCGCTTCCAACGGGGTTCCAGTGCCCCCCAAGGCATCAAAAACGGTCGCCAGCATTTTCGCCGCTTCCACGAGGTCAAGTCCATGAGGTTCGAGGATGAGCCGGGCCTCGTCTGCTTTGAGTGCGAGCTTGGGGGGAATGACGGCGGAGGGTTCCGGGCCGGAAACGATCTTGGCGATGAAGTCCCGGGCGGCATCCCGGCTGGCGTGCCACGAGCGGACGCGCTTTCCGTCTGGATTCTTTCCGGCGGGAAGCGATACCCTCCAGCGTTTCCGGGCAGCATCATAAATGGGGGTAGCTGGAGAGGCTTTCGGTTTCTTGGCTTTCGTTGTCATGGCGGTCTAGGGAGTGCCTAAAAGTGCCTAGAAACGCGAGAAAGTCAATCACGAATGAGAAAACAAGGAATCTAGGTAACGTAAATACGCTGAAACAACGAAAATACGTCTGATGTCCAACCATATCCACCTGCTCGTCGAGGTGCCGGCAGCGCCTGAAGGTGGATTCTCCGACGGGCAGTTGCTGGAGCGCCTGCGGGCGATTTACAGCGAGGCGTATGTCGCGACGGTGGCGGTGCAGTTGACCGAAGCCAGGAAGTTGGTTGCCGACGGCCTGGCGGAGGAAGGCGTGGTCGTCGCGAGGATTCACTCGCGCTACACCTACCGGATGCACGATCTGAGTCAGTTTATGAAAACCCTGATGCAGCGGTTCACCAAGTGGTTCAATCGGACCCACTCACGGCAGGGAAATCTGTGGGAGGACGTTTTCAAAAGCGTGATCGTGGAGGACGGCGCGGCGGCGAAGACAGTGGCGGCTTACATTGATCTCAATCCGGTGCGCGCCGGAATCGCAACGGACCCGGCGGATTACCGCTGGAGCAGTTACGGCGAGGCGATTGGCGGCGGCGCGAGGGGAAACGGGAAAAAGGCGCGGGCCGGGTTGGTTCGAGCGCTGCGGGCTCACCAGCGGGTGGAGGCGGATGCCGCGTTCTGGGCGAACGACGTGTCGCGGGAATACCGGAAACTGCTGATGTCAGGAGCGGTGAAAAAAACCGCCGAGAGTGTGAGACTCGACGGAAAACCGGTGGTGAAAACGCTTCGTAAGGGAATTTCGGAAGACGAGATGGAGCGGGAACGAACCAATGACGGGGAAATCGAATTTGGGAAGTTATTGCGCTGTCGCGTGCGTTACTTCACGGACGGAGCGGTGATTGGTAGTCGGAGTTTCGTGAATGAGGCATTCGCCGACGCGCGCGAACGTTTCGGGTCAAAGCGGAAAACCGGGGCAAGGAAACTTCGAGGCGTCGCCGCTCCGGCCGGAGCATGGTTGTGGAGCCTGCGCGATTTGAAAAAGGGCGTGATGTGACCCGGCGGCGTTGACGTGATGGGATCGGGCCGTGAAACTCGCCGCGATGAGCGACTTGATCCTGGGAATCGATTTGGGGACGACCAACTCCGCGGTGGGTGTGGTGGACTCGGGATTTCCGATTCTGCTAGCTAACGAGGAAGGCCGCCGGATCGCGCCGAGCGCGGTGTGGATCGGGGCGGACGGCACCGTCGAAGTCGGGGCGAAAGCCTTGCGCCGCCGGGTGCTGGAGCCGGGGCGGGTGATCACCAGCATCAAGCGGCTGATGGGCCGCCGGGCGAGCGAAGTGGAGGAGAATTTCCCACTGCCGGTGTCGGTTGGAGCGGATGGCTTGCCGCGGGTTTTGGGAAAAAGCGCCGAGGAGATCAGCGCGGAAATACTACGTGAAATGAAGCGCGTCGCCGAGTGGCGGATGGGCGTGGAAATCACCAAGGCGGTTGTCACCGTGCCCGCGTATTTCCACGATGCACAGCGCTCGGCCACGAAACGTGCGGCCGAGCTCGCCGGGCTCGAAGTGATCAGAATTCTCAACGAACCCACCGCCGCCGCATTGGCGTATGGCTTGGACAAACTCGGCGAGAAGGCGCGCGTCGCCGTCTATGATCTGGGCGGCGGGACCTTTGATCTATCCATTTTGGAAATGCAGGACGGCGTGTTCCAAGTGCTGGCCACCCATGGCGACACGCGTCTTGGCGGCGATGATCTGGATGCGCTCATTCTCGGCTGGGTCATGGGGAAATCCGGTATCGGCGAAATCGACCTCGCGACACGTGTCCGCCTGATGGCCGAGGCGGAGCGGGTGAAACTCGCGCTGTCGGACGTCTCCCAGGCGGTTTTCCGCGTGCCGTTCTACGATGGGATTCGCAGTCTGGAGCAGATGATCACACGTGGGGACTTGGAAAAACTCGCCGCGCCGTGGATCGGTAAAACGCTGCACCTCTGCCGCAAGGCGTTGGCGGATGCAGCACTCAAGCCGGAGGATCTGAGCGCCGTGGTAGTTGTGGGAGGAAGTACCCGGATGCCTGCCGTCCGCCGTGGGGTGGGGGAGCTTTTCGGCCGTGAGCCGGATGTGTCACAGCACCCGGATGAGGCGATCGCCCTCGGTGCGACGATTCAAGGCGGGGTGCTGAGCGGGGCGCTGCGGCAAATGATTTTGCTCGATGTGACGCCGTTGAGCTTGGGTATCGAGACATTCGGCGGCTTGATGAACGTGCTGATTCCGCGCAATACGACCATTCCCTGCAAGGCGGGGGAAATGTTCACGAATGCCGCCGACGGACAGGCGGCGATGCGGGTGCGCGTGCTCCAAGGGGAGCGGGAAATGGCCAGGGATAATTGGGAGCTTGGAAACTTCGACGTACCGTTTGCGCCATCGCCGAAGGGACAGGCGCGGGTCGGCGTGCAGTTCGGAATCGATGAAAACGGCATTCTGGAAGCCTTGGCGAGGGATGTCGCCACCGGGATCGACACGGTGATCCGGATCGAGAATGCGGCGGTGAATGTTGATGACGCGGCGGTTGAGGCGATGGTCAGCGAGTCGGTGGAGCATGCCTTCACCGACATGGCGGAGCGGGTTTTCACCGAGGCGAAAATGAAAGCGGAGGAATTGTTGCCAGCGGTGGAAGTTGTTTTGAGCCAGGGGCTAGCGCTGGATGAGGAGCGGGATGAAATCGAGTCTGCGAGTGCCGCCGTGAGGGCCGCAATGGCCGGAGGAGCCGCCAATCCGCTGAAGTCCGCAGTGCAGCGTCTGGACTCCGCGACTGAGGCGCTTGCCGCCCGTCTGGTGGAGCAGGCGATGGACGCGGCGCTGGAGCGTAAACTTTCAGGGGAATAAGAATTTCAAGCGGCTTGCCTGAATCGATTTTTTTCCCCATCCTCCCGCCCTCCCCCGACATTGGCAATGAACCACCATCTGTCCGATCCAAACAATCATGTGCCGGAGGTATCTCCGGAGGACAGTTGGGGCGACCCGGATCAAGTCCGGCATGAACGGGAGTCCGGGACCACCATGCTGCCCGCGAGGCGCACCTTGGCCGATCCGTCGCCTTCCGCATCGCATCTGGAAGTCGGCCTTCGAATCGAGGCGAATCCCGCCCGCTTGGAGCTGGAGGATTTCCAGCAGCGTCTGGAAGTTCAGGAAATCTCGGGCGATGTCATCCGCCTGGATCCGGAAATCGACCCACCGGCGAAAATCGAGCGGCAGTTCACCTTTCACGAAAGACCACCCCAGGAGAATCCCAAGAAAAAGCCCAAGCGGCTGGGAATCAATGTGAAGCGCCTCCATCGTAACTCACCACGCTGGATTCTCGTGATGGGCCTGATGGTGATGGTGATGGTCGTTTCCAGCTTGATGATGCTGCCCGCAATTAATGCGCCGAATGCGCCACGGGAAGACACGGGGCGGATGATCCTCAGCGTGGTGGAGGAAAAAAAGATCAAGGGAATGGATAACCTGACCGCTCTGCTGGAGCTGCAACCGGAAGCGCTGCGCATTTTCCGCTCCTACGCGCAAGCTGCCGGTCTTGACGAGATCACTCCGATGGTGAGAGATGGCAAGGATCTCCACGCGCCGCTCCGTGCTCAGTGGAAACCTCTGGGAGTCCCCAAGTCATGGACTCCCAGCGAGGACTCCTCATGGGACTTGCTGGATCTTGGCGACCGGGCGTTCGGTCTGCTTGAGGGAAATTTGCCCGATGGATCGCAGTTCTCAGCCTACTTCACGCTGCAGGAGGGACGTCTGTTGCTCGACTGGAAGCCCACGGTCGGATTCGGGACGGCATCCTTCACTGACCTCAGCCGTGGCGTCGGCGACGGCCGCGAAATCCGCGGCGAGCTCTCAAGGGCCCAGTATTATAACGCGGCCTACCCGGAGGCCGACTACCGCGGCTACAGTCTGACCTCTCCCGACCGGGAAACCACGATCTGGTGCTACACCCGGCGGGGTGAAGCGGCCGACGCGGCGCTTGGCGCGCTTTTCAACAGGAGTGAAATCATCGGGGAATCCAAAAGCATTCAGAAAGCCACCCTCCGCCTTACCCGCGGGCCGGAAGGCTCCATGCCTAACCAATGGGTGATCCAAGAGCTGCTTCACATCGACTGGGCAACCCCATAGACTCCAATCCGTGAGCGAAAACAACATTTCCTGGTTCCATTGCGCGCGTTGCGGTTCTTTATTCCGCTCGCCTGCCGGAGAGTCGGACCAGCGCCTTTGCTCCGAATGCGGACTCAACCCGTCACTAGGTATCGAGTTCCAGCCATCCGCTGCCAATGCCGCACCGGCGGCGGTTGAAAGCACCGGACGCGCGGGCGAACCGGAGAGGAGTTCGCGCAAAAAACGCAAGCGCAGTTATTTCATGGTGAAATTGATCGCCGGGTGGACGGCGGTGATTCTGCTGATCATTTTCGGCGCCCGCTACCGCTGGGGCGAGCAGGCCCCAAAAAAACCTTTTGTTAGCAAGGTCCACGCGAAAGTCACCCTGTCCGCGGAGGACGCCGCCTTCCTTAACGAAAACGGCCCGCGCGCCAACCGGACGTTTTCCGGATTCCTCGCCGCCGGAGTCCCTGAGGAGCGCAACCAGTTCGTGCTCAGCCCGGTGATCACGGCCTCGCGCATGGCCCGGTTCCATGCGCTCAACCCGCTGGTCAACATCCCTCCGGAAACTCTCTCACTGTCCAAAAACGCCATCCTTCGCCTGCCCGCCGGCAATGCTATCGAGACTCTCTGGAATACCACCGATGGACTCCAGATCGACGCGGTTTTTGTCGAGCAGGAAGGTGAATGGCGGCTCGATTGGGATCACTTCGCCCGCTTCAGCACCTACCCGTGGGCCCTGTTTCTAGCAGGCAGTGGTGATGAGCAGGGGGAATTCCGACTGCTCGCCCGCCAGCGCCTCGCGGAGGAGCGGAAGAACGAGGACTCCCTCAGCATCGTGCTCTACGCTCCCCGCTTTGGAACGCCGCGTGAACCGGGATTCCAGTCGCCCGAGTTCCTGGTCAGGCGCGACAGCCGGAACGGCCGCCTGCTAGACGCCGCCTTCAAGCTGGAAAAAGACGGCAAGCGCCCCTTTGAGGTGAATATCCCGAGTCCCGATCCGGAGGAGTTCATCCGCGTCCGGGTGAAGGTCAAACGCATCGAGGACCCCGCTGGACGAAGGTTCGAGCTTGAGGAAGTCCTCGCCTGCCACTGGTATTCCGTCGATGCCCCGGGTGTGGAAATCCCGCAGGCCCCGCTGCAACCGGAGGTCCCGGATGCTCCACAAAACACCGTCCCTGCGGATGCTTCCAAAGCTCCGGCAGAACCGGATGCCCCGGTAGCGCCCACGGAGAAATAACCGGCTAACGCAAAACTGAAGTTCGTCACACTTGCGCGGAAGTACCGGCTCGACGGACGGAAAGCCGCCCTATTTCTCCCAAAGACGGGCCCGCAAGGCCTCTGCGGCAGCCCGCGCTTCCGCCTCCTTTTTGCTCTTCCCTTTCCCTGTCGCCAGGACTTTTTCCTGCCAGGAAACCTCGGATTGGAACACCCTCCGGTGGTCCGGCCCGCTCTCGCCAATGACCCGGTAAATCGGCGCCTGCGGGTGAATGGCCTGGAGAACTTCCTGCAACTCTCCCTTCGGATTCCGCTCCTCCGGACTGGTGATCATGTTGCCTATTTCCGACTCGAACAGCCGCAGCACCAGCTCACGCGCCGGGACCGGTCCGGAGTCGAGATAGACAGCACCGATCAGTGATTCGAAGGCATCCGCCAAGGTGGAAAGGCGCCGGCGCCCGCCCGTGGCTTCCTCGCCTTTTCCAAGCAAAACATAGTCTCCCAGATGGATCGCCATCGCGAACCGGGCCAGCGCCCTGCGCGAAACCACCCGCGAGCGCAGCTTGGTCAGCCGTCCCTCGGTGAAGTCCGGGAACATCTTGAACAGCTCCTCCGTGACGATCAGTTGGAGCACGGCATCGCCGAGAAATTCCATCCGCTGGTTGTCGAAATGCGGCTTCTGCGATTCATACGCGAGGCTGGGATGGGTCAGCGCTTCCGCCAATAATAGCGAATTGCGAAACTTGTAGTGAATCCTGCTCTCAAGCGGCTGCATCAGTCGTTCTACTCGGTTTCCTCCTTCCCCCTCCAAACCTCCGCTGAGATTCCGATGGGAAAGATGGGGTGATCGACGGGACTCGAACCCGCGACAACCGGAATCACAATCCGGGGCTCTACCAACTGAGCTACGACCACCATTTCAGGCGGGGCGCGAGGAGTAAGCAGTGATTGTGGATTTGGGAAGGGAAAAATCAATCAAGTGAATGATCCAGAGCGATTTCCCGCATAGTCCCCTCCAAGAGTCCCCCAAAAAAGGGACACGCTCCCGTCATTCCTTCCTGATCTCCCGCATGAACGACGCTCAATCCGGGCTTGGCAGGTCCGTTTCCCAAGGCATTCTACCCCCGCCTAGCGAGGCGAAACAAGATCCCATGCACCACCTCACCTTGCGACTCATCCCGCTGCTGCTGGCCACTTTGCTCTGCCAGTGCGGCGCACCGCAACCGCCCAAGTGCGTCAGCGTGCCACTGGCGTCCCGAGTACCTGCGGCATCGCTCGTCGCAAGCGCCCGCGCGCAATGGAGGATTCTCGGAAACGCCTCCCGTTCCTCCGAATGGGCCGCCGCGACCAAAATCTACAACACCGCCGTCGCGAAGCTGTTCGACCAACTCCGCTGCGGGGCCGGCGACTGGAACTCCCGTGCCGCGCTGCTCGGCACCCGCATCGCTCCACCGGATGCGCGGCAGTCGGATCTTGAAAGCATCGACGCGATTTTCCCCTCCGCCCAGGTGGACACCCGCGCCGTTGCCAAGCGCCAGATGACGGACGGCGTCGGCGTGCCGCTCGTTGGTTGGAAGAAGACCGCTCCGGTTGGCCAGAAGCGCCCGCCGTTTTACCTGCCCTCCGGCCTGCCCTACAACCTCACCGCCTACTTGTCCTTCGAGCGGGACGACACCCCTGTCTGGCGTTTTCCCAAGCGCTGGCTCGACAACGATCTCACCATCGGCCGCGCCACCCACACGCTCGGCGGCGACTGGACCGCGCCGAACGCCTTCTTCTGGGAAATGTGCGATCTCGACAACCTCAAGATCCAGAACGTTATCCTGCCCGAGCGTTTCTCCGAGGAAACCGGCCTCTACTTCGTGCAGCCGTATGATCCCGGCAAAATCCCGCTTGTCCTCGTGCACGGCCTCGTCTCGTCGCCGGACGCCTTCAAGAACGTCATCAACGAACTCGCCCCGGAGCCATGGTTCCGCGAGCGCTATCAAATCTGGCTGTTCAACTATCCGACCGGAAATCCGTGGCTTTACAGCAGTATGAAATTCCGCGAGGAACTTCGCGCCGCTTGTGCCTATGCCCGCACCAAGGGCGATGACCGGAACCTCAACAAGATGGTCGTCGTCGGCCATTCGATGGGTGGCCTCGTCACACGCTCCAGCGTCACTCCTCCCGGCACGAAATTCTATGATGCCGTTTTCAAGGTGCCCATCGACCAACTCAAGGTCTCCGGACCCACCCGCCAGCTCATCCGCGACAGCACGCTCTATCATCCTCTCACGGAACCGAAGCGCGTCATCTTCATGGCCGTCCCGCAC
>JBIHZT010000096.1:0-9191 GCA_044240265.1 Luteolibacter sp.
AGCGGGCCCAGAGGTTGATTTTCCATCCCATGCTCCAGCCGGTGGCAGCGTCTCCCCGATGGATCAGGGACTGGCGGGCGGCCTTGAAGAAGTCGGTGTCGCGGGAGGTGATGTCGGTGCCCGGATACACGGCCCAAAGGTGGGAGACGTGGCGGTGCTTGTTGTTAGGATCGTCCCGGTCATCCATCCATTCCTGGAGTTGGCCGTATTTGCCGATGCGGTTGGGAGAGATGCGCGGGGTCATTTCGCTGAGTTTGGCGACGAACTCCTTGTCGGTCTTGAGAAGGTCGGCGGCCTCGGCGGTGATCCTGAAAAGCGAGCGGATGATCTGGTGGTCCATGCTGGGTCCCATGACGAGGCCGCCTTGTTCGGGGGAGTTGGACGGACCGCTGATGAGGGTCTTGGTGACGGGATCCTCGATCAGATAGGCGGCGAAAAAAACGGCGGAGTCCCTGATGATCGGATAGGCTTTCTCCTTCAGGAACTTTCGATCACCGGTAAAAAGATAGTGCTCCCAAAGCTGATGGCAGAGCCAAGCGCCGCCGGTGGGCCAGATGCCGTGGTTGGAGGCGTTGATCGGGGCGGTGCCGCGCCAGATGTCAAAGTTGTGGTGGAGGACCCAGCCGGGGGCAGCGTAGTGTTCCCTGGCGGTTTCACGGCCGGATGCCATGAGCTCGCCAAGGGCGTCGTAGAGCGGCTCGGCGCACTCCGCGAGGTTCGCGGGTTCGGCGGGCCAGTAGTTCATCTGGGTGTTGATGTTGCAGGTGTATTTGCTGTCCCAGGCAGGCTTGAGCGAGTCGTTCCAGATGCCTTGCAGGGTCGATGGCTGGCCGCCGGCGCGGCTGGAACCGATGAGCAGGTAGCGGCCGTATTGAAAGGTGAGCGCGGCGAGTTGGGGGTCGTTGCCCTTGAGGTAATTGACGATGCGTTGATTGGTGGGGCTAAGGGACTCCGGGGTGGTGCCGAGATCGATGTCCATGCGGCGGAAGAGCGCCTGGTGATCGGCAAGGTGGGCTGCTCGAAGTTTTTCCCAGGATTTCCCAGACGCGTTTTCCAACAGCTTCGCGGAGCGGGCGGCGGGGTCGCCGGTGATGTCACGGAAGTTGGTGAAATTCGTGGCGGCGACAAGGCGGACGAGAAGTTGGTCGGCATTGCTGACTTGGACGGCTCCGTTGTTTTCAGCGACGCTGCCGCCGCTGGTCTCGACCTTGGCGATGCTTTCAAAGCGGATACCGTCCGCCTCGACCTGCCCCTTGAGGACGAGGCGGTCATTCCCCGTGATGGTGGTGGTGGAGGCCTTGTGCTGGCTGGTGAGCCGGACGCGGGCGTTGATTTTTGCGGGTTTGTCGGCGGTGATGCGGAGGAAGAGGGCGCGGTCGGGATGGGAGACGATGACTTCGCGCCGGTATTTCACGCCGTCGGATTCGTATTCGGTGGTGTGGGTGGCGGTGTCGAGATCGAGCCAGCGCCGGTAGTTGGAAACGTGGTCGAGGCCGGAAAAGTCGATCCATAGGTCGCCACAGGGCTGATAGGCCTTCTGACCGAGCGGAATGCTCATGAATTCGCTGCCAGCGAGATCCTCCGCGGCTTTTTGTTTGCCGTCGAAGAGGAGCTTTCGGATCTCCGGGAGTTTTTCCGCGGCGCCGGGGTGGGCGTAGGAGCGTGGGCGGCCGGTCCAGACGGTGTATTCGTTGAACTGGACGCGCTCGTTGGGAAGGGTGCCGAAGACCATCGCGCCGAGGTGGCCGTTGCCGAGCGGGAGGGCCTCGTTCCAGTTGCTAGCGGGCTTGTCATACCACAACATCCATTTCGCCTCGGGCGGGGTGGTGCTGGCGGTGATTTCTGCGGCGGCCGGCGGGAGGGCCAGGAGCATGCCGAGTGCGGGGAGGATGAAGCGGGATTTCATGGAAGGTGGGAATTTGCGCATGCAACGGGTGAAAGTGAACCATTATGCGATACGCCGGATCGAGCTGCTAACTTTCCATGGGAATGAAATGTCAGCCAGGCCCGGCTGATGGAAACCAACCTGCGGCGGTAGATCTCAGCCGACCAGGTGGGCACCCAGCGACGGCCGCGAGGCGAAAATCTGTGGCTTGATGCCGGTGGCCTTTTCATACTCGACGCCGAGAGTGGCGGCGATTTCCGAAGCTTTGCGGGATTCGCAGAGGGTGACGGTGGAGCCGCCGAATCCGCCGCCTGTCATGCGGGCACCGATGACGCCGCCGTTGCGGCCGATCTTGCGGGCTATTTCCACCAGGATGTCGAGTTCCGCGCATGAGACCTCGAAGTCGTCGCGCAGCGAATCGTGGCTGGCGGCCATCAGCGGGCCGAGCGTTTCGAAGTCGTTTCTAGCAAGTGCGGCGGCTGCGGAAATGGTGCGGGAAATCTCGCCGACGACGTGACGGGAGCGGCGGTTGACGGGATCGCCGAGTTTGTCCCAGTTTGCCTGCACGTCGGCGGCGGTGACGTCGCGCCATGAGGATTTGCCAAGGATGGCGAGGCCGTCCTCGGTATGTTTGCGGCGGATGGCGTAGCCCCCATCAGACAGCTCGTGGTGAACCATCGAGTTGGAAATGAGGACGGTGAGGTCGGGGTTTTCGAAGGGGACGAGTTCCGGTTCGCCGGTCTGGCAGTCGATGAGGACAAGGCGGTTCGGCTTGCCGAAGGCGGAGGCGAACTGGTCCATGATGCCGCAGGGGACGTGGGCGAAGTCGTGCTCGGCCTTCTGGCAGAGCAGGGCCTTTTCCTTGGTGTCGAGCACGGTGTCCAGCAGCCCTTCCAGGAAAGTGGCGGTGGCACACTCGAGCGCGGCGGAGGAGGAAAGACCGGCACCGCCGGGGACCGATGAGAGGATGTAGGCGTCGAATCCCGGGATGTGGTGGCCGCGGTCCTGGAAGCCGCGGATCACGCCGCGCAGGTAGTTGGACCACTTCGGCTCGGCGGGTTCCTGGACTTGGGAGAGGTCGAGGGTGGCGATTTCTTCGCTCAGGGCGGAGGTGATGCGGGCCTGGCGGGTGCCGTTGGCGCAGCCGGCGATGACGATGTAGCGGTCGATGGCGAAGGGCATGACGAAGCCGTCGCAGTAGTCGATGTGTTCTCCGATGAGATTGACGCGGCCGGGTGCGGCGGCGGTGATGGTGGCCTTCGATTGAAAACGTTCGGTAAGTCCGGCGGCGGCATCGGTGACTAGATCACTGAGGTCTGGATTGATCTGGAGCATGGGTTTTGGAGGTTTAACTGGGTTCTACGATGGTGGGCTGGTCGAGGCGGCGGCGATAGCTTTCGACCGCCTGGGTCCAAACTTCGTGCATGCCTTCCGCCGGGCGCAGCCAGACGGCGCGGTGCATCATGAGCATGGCGGGGGCAAGGTAAAGCAGTTCGGAAAGCTCGTTTTTCGAGAGCCCGGCCGGACCTTCGCTGAGGCAACGCTCGGCGAGCGTCTCGTCGGCGGGGGTGATTTCCCCCTGGTCGAGCAGGGAGACGTGGACGCCGTTGACATAGGGATCGACCACGGCGGCCACGACACCACGGCGGGCATCAAGGGTGGCGTCGAGCGCGGGATCCACGGCTGCGGTGGCGGAGTCCGCGAGTTGAATGACGGATGGGGGATTGAGTTCTTCCGGGGTAGCGAGGATTTTCCGCCTGAGCAAGGCCTGGCCGTAGCGGGAGCGGCTGGTCCAGACGGAAACCGGAGCTGCCAGAACCAGCCCGGCGAGGATGGGGATCATCCACGCGGTGAAGGTGAGGCTGATTTTCAGGGCGATGGCGGTCCAAGCGATGCCGAGTACGGTCTGGACGGCATGAAAGCGGAAGGCGTCGCCCCAGGAAGTGCCGTCGGTCTCGCGGTTCTGGTTTCCCCAGCCAACCGCGCGGCCGAGGATGATGCTGACGACCATCAGGGTGTGGGCGACCATGATGCAGGGGGCGAGGAGCATGGAGACCAAGGTTTCGAGCATGGCACCGACGACAAGCGGGACAACGCCGCCGAAGGACCGGCGGATGCTCGGGGTGAGGATGGCACCGGTGACGGCGAGAATCTTGGGTAGGAACAGGAGCGCGAAAATAACACCCGTTAGGATGAGGCTTTGTTCGATGCCATCCACATGAAACCAGCGGGCGGCGAAGTTTTCGAACGGAAGCTGGCTCAACTCACTGGAGTAGCGGTCCCAGGCGATCCAGGTGCCGAGGGCGAGAAAGAGAAACCACAGCGGGCTGCCGAGGTAGGCCATGATGCCCATGAAGAGGTGCATCCGCACGGAGAACGGCAGCTTGCGAGCGAAGATGAGCCAGAGGTGTTGGAGGTTTCCCTGGCACCAGCGACGGTCGCGGATGAGGTGGTCCACCAGCGTCGGCGGGGCTTCCTCATAGGTGCCCTCGATGTCCCAGGCGAGCCAGACCTCCCAGCCCTGGGTGACCATCAGCGCGGCCTCGACGAAGTCGTGGCTGAGGATGCGGCCGCCGAACGGCTCGCGACCGGGCAGGGCGGGCAGCTCGCAGAATTCGGAAAACGGTTTTACGCGGATCAGCGCGTTGTGCCCCCAGTAACTGCCGCCGCTGAGCTGCCAGTAGTTGAGCCCGCGGATGAACAGCGGGCCGTAGAGGCGCATGGCGAATTGTTGGAGCCGGGTAAAAACGGAGACGCCGCGGATGAGCTTGGGCGGGGTCTGGAGAATCCCGAGGCGTGGATAGGCCTCCATGATGCGGGTCATTTTGACGATGTCCGCGCCGTCCATCAGGCTGTCCGCATCGAGCACGAGCATGGCCTCATAACCACCGCCCCAGGTGCGGACGAAGTCGCCGATGTTGCCGGCCTTGCGGTTTTCGTTGGTCTTGCGCCGGCGGTAGTAGATGCGGCCGAAGCCGTCGAGCCGGCGGCAGAGGTTGGTCCATGAGGTTTCCTCCATGACCCAGAGATCGAGGTCGCGGGTGTCACTGAGGATGAAGAAGTCGAAGGACTCGATGTTGCCGGCCGCCTCGATGGAGCGATAGATGGCCTCGATCCGGGCGCAGACCTTGATGCTGTCCTCGTTGTAAACGGGGATGACGACGGCGTGGCGCTTGGCGAGCGGGCCGGTTTTTCCATCGGCAAGCTTGCTGATCCTGACGGACTGCCTGCGGCCTAGCAGCATGTCGATGGCACCGAAAATGGCATGGAATGAACCCAAGGTGAGCAGACCGTTGAGCACCACGAAAATGGCCATCAGCGGATAGTGGGCTTTTTGGAAACCCATCCGCCACAGGAGGTCGGCGAGCCAGAGACTGGCGAGCAGGTTCACGATGACCACGCTGCCGAAAAAGATCGTGCGCCGCAGGATGGTGCGGAAGCGGCCGAAAAACGGCTTGGTGGAATCGCGGGTTGGTAACTCGGAATTTTCCATTAGAACAAAAAGAACCACACGATGAGGGCGATCAAACCGATGAGCAGGCCGACGAACATCAGCCGCATGATCGGCCGGCGGTCCATCGTTTCCCACCACTGGGCGGCACCGCTGCCGATGGCGTTGAGCTCGAGCGGCTTGGGAACCATGGTCAGAGTGGCGAAGCGAGGGCCGGCGGCGAGGTAAGATTTTTTCATGGCCTCGACGAATTCCGGCGGCCACGGCGCTGGCGTTAGAAACACTCCCTGCCACTGCCCAGGCATGCCGGCGAGCAGCAGCGCGAGGCGTCCGCGGGCGGCTAGGCGGCGGTTTTCCAACGGCACGTCGAGCACGTCCTGAGTCCACTCCGCGACTTCGGTCAGCGCTTCTTCCATGGCGAGGAAACGAGCGGGTTTTTCCGGTTCATCGACGCGCCGTGCGGAGGCGCGCCAGAGGATGCCGCGGACGAGTTCCGCGACAAGCAGGCGGTTCCTCAGGCGCAGCGCTTGAAGATACGCCTCGACGGCGGCATAGGCTTCTTCCCACTCATTGAGTTCCAACTCAGTGAGCGGGCGCAGGGTATCTAGGGAGTGACGCGGTGGACCCATGTTTCGGTGAGGAAATTGTCTCCACGCTTGAGGCAGCAACGAAGTTCGATAGGGCCCACATCCGCCAACTTGCCACCTTCGGCGGCCGGGGCGAGTTGGAAGGCGACGCGCCAGCGTGCATCCGGCATCGGCTGGACGGTGACGCCTTGGATTTTGACCTTTTCCGAGCCGGCACCGACGATCTGGATCAGGGGCGTGAGAGGAATTTCGCTGGGCTGGGTGAGATTGCTACCGGTGAAATCCACGGTGACGGTGCGCTGTTCGGGCTGCCAGTCGTGGATTCCGGAGCGGGTGGCGGTGACGTGGCCCTGGGCCATGGACGGATCCTCGTTGAGCGTCCAATGCTGGCGGTATCTGAACTCGATCCGGTCGCCGGGCTGGGGCGTGCGTGCGGGTTCCCACATGGCCACCATGTTGTCGGAAAGCTCGTTGGTGGTGGGGATTTCCATCAACATCACGCGACCCGGCCCCCAATCCGATGTCGGCTCGACCCACAGCGACGGACGCTCGTGATAAGCGGCCTCACCATCCTCGTAAGCACTGAAGCGGCGGTCGCGCTGCAGGAGGCCAAAGCCATCGCATTTTTCCATGTCGAAGAAACTGAACTCCAGTTTCCCGGAATCATTGGAGAGCGGCCGCCACAAGCGCTCGCCGGTGCCCATGCGGATGGAGAGCCCGTCCGAATCATGCACTTCCGGGCGGAAATCATCGAAGCGCCGGCGTGAGTTCTCGCCAAACCAGAACATGCTCGACATCGGTGCGATGCCGAGCCGCTGTACCGCTTTGCGGGCGAAGAGCACGGCGTGAACATCAACGATGGTGGTGTTTCCCGGACTGACTTTGAATTGATAGGCACCGGAGTAGGACGGCCCGTCGAGCAGGGCATAGACGACCGCCTGGGTGTGATTGGCCTCCGGCTTGCGCAGCCAGAACTCGCGGAAATTCGGGAACTCTTCCTGGGCGCCGTCGGCCCCGGTATCCACCGCGATGGCGCGCGAGGAAATGCCATACTTCTGGCCTTTCCCGAGGGCGCGCCAGTAGCTGGCCCCTTGGAAGGCGATGAGCTCGTCGTAGATGTCCGGGCTGTTCAGCGGGGCGTGCAGCCGGAATCCCGCGAAGCCGCCGTCGCCCGGGAGTTCGCCGTGTTTGCTGATGAGCGGGCCGTAATTGAAAAACGCTTCCGCCAGCCGGATCTGCTGCTGGTGGGTGCTGGTGAACTCGTTGAGCGTGACCGGCTCGCGGTAAAGATAGCCGGGGTGGAAAAACATCGCGCGGAACGGCAGTTTGTCGGCAGCCCACAAGGCCTGGTTCGGATTGAAGCGGATGTCGCGATACTGGTCGTAGGTCAGGTTGTTCATCCATGCCGGCAGGCTGTCGCGGTTCGGAGCCACATAGGGCTTGTTCGCGAGGTCCCGCGCGCGGCTCTGGATGCTTTCGAATCCGACATCCTCGCGCTCCCATGTCTGACAAAAGGCGGAAGATGTTAAAATTCCCAACGTTGCGAGCAATTTGAAAGTCCGTAGCACAGCCAGCGTCATAAGTCGGGCACTGCCAGTCCGTCAAGAATGGCGATTTGGAATTCTTTCATCAAATTTCTGCTTTTGTGTCCAGACGGGTGGCGTGGTAGGTCAGAATCCCGTCGAAATCGATCCGGTCGGGATCCGCCACCACCCGGCCTGGGTCAAAATCGACAAAAAACCGGTCCACCCGGAAGCCACATTCACCCAGCAGCGCGATGATCTGGGTGTGCTCGATCCAGCGGATCGACTGCCGCGAGTGATGAATCAGCGGCGGGTCTCCCGTGAGCGAATAGCGGTGCTCGCGCTCCACGATCTGCCGCTTTTTATCGAGCTGGTGACGGGTTTCCAACAGCCCTTCGCGGCCATCCGGCAGCGTGACCTTGTGATCCTCATACCATTGGTTTTCCGGGAGATCGCCTAGCAGTTCGGCGTAGGGCATGAAAATCGTCAGATAGAGTCCGCCGCCGTTTTCCAGCAACGAGTGCCAATGCCGCAATGTCGCCGCCGGGTCCGCAGCGAGTTGCAGGGTGAACGCGGGCGCCAGCAATGCGGAGAATTTCCGACCGTCGGACCAATTCGTCATGTCCCCGGCGTGGACAAACGGCTGGATGCCCATTCGCCGGGCGCGGACCTCCCCAAGTGCCAGCATGTCCGGCGAGAGCTCCAGACCTTCCACGTCCAAGCCCTTTTTCACCAGCGGAAACATCAACCGCCCCGAGCCGGACCCGATTTCCAACGCCGGACCGGGAAATTTCTTCAGAAACTCCGCCATCAGCACCACCTCCGAGCCGTCATCCTCCGCCTCCCAGAACGCGTCATGCAGTTCGGCTTCGAGCGAGAGGTAGGGCTGGGACACGGCGCCAGCAATAGGGGATGCCGCGAACAAGCGCCAGCCTGAGGAGCAGCGAAATTCCTGTCCCGACTGGAATACGAACTCAGGATCATGCTGATTTAGTTTCTTCCCCCTGCGGCAGGAATCTGTCACCTCTCAAGTATCCAATTTCCCCTCAAACCCAATGAACCGCCAAATCCTCACGTTTGTTTTCCTCCTGTGCTCGATGACGCGGACGGCAGCCGATTCCATCGAAGCTTCCGACGATTTCCGTGCGAGCGCCATCGTCGCCGACAAGCTGATGGTATACGAGGGGCTGCCACATCAAATGCAGCGGCGGGACTTGTTTCTCCGGGAGTCCAAGCGGAAGGACGTCACGAAGATTGCTTTGTCCAAGGCAAGCGCAAGCTGAGGTATGAGCTGGCGGACGGGTCTTGGGCTTGCCTCTCGGACTACGCGGCGAGGTGCCCGGCCAAATGATTTTGCGCCAATTAGAGGAGTCGGAACATGGGCGCGCGCGAAATGAATTTTGCGGTCCAATCACAGCCCGGCTTCCGCCAGGCGCTCGTCCATTTCCGTCTTCTGCAGCTCGTTGGTGAACTCAGTGAGATCGCCGGCGATGACTCCCGTGAGGTTGTGGGTGGTGAAGCCGATGCGGTGGTCGGTGATGCGGCTTTGCGGGAAATTGTAGGTGCGGATTTTTTCCGAGCGGTCGCCGGAGCCGATGAGCGAGCGGCGGTGGCTGGAATAGGCTTCCTGCTGGTCGCGGAGTTTCTGTTCGTAGAGCTTGGAACGCAGGATTTGCAGCGCCATTTCCTTGTTCTTGATCTGCGAACGGCCGTCTTCGCAGCGCACATAAAGACCGGTCGGTAGG
>JBIHZT010000649.1:0-2594 GCA_044240265.1 Luteolibacter sp.
AAAGAACTCTATCCGCTGCCGAATGAAACCGGCGGCACCTCCGGAAATTTCCCCGAAGTCCCGGCCGACGTGAAAGCCGCCGCCCGCGTGACCATCGACGTGGAATGGACCGACGCCGAGGGCAAGGTCCGCCGCGTGCCCGTGAACGAGTGGATCCAGCACGCGGTGAAGACCAGCGCGATGCCCGCCGGGCCTTGGGTTTATGGCGGATCCGTTTTCAACGAGGAAGGCTTCGCGGCCGAATCCAGCGGTGATGTCGCAGCCATTTTCCTGTCGATGGAAGCCCTCCTCAACTACCCTGGCGAAGACAACAGCGACGACACCGTCTGGACTCCCTTCCCCAAGCGCGTCCCTCCCCAAGGAACCCCTGTGACCGTCATCATCGCTCCCTACCCGAAACCTATCACTCTCTCAAAACCATGAAACTCCTGTCCACGCTCATCATCCTCGGCACCGCCATCGGCAGCGCCGCCGACAAGAACCCGAGCCGCTACGAGTCGCTCAAACAAGAAATGCGCCAGTCCATCGCCCGCGGCAACGCGTGGCTCAAGACTCAGCAAAAACCCGACGGCCATTGGGACGACGACGGCCTCCCCGCCTTCACCGCCCTCGCCCTCACCGCCGCCACCCGTGATCCGAGCCTCGACCGCAACGCGCCACTTCCCGAGCACATCGAGAGGGGGTTCACCTGGCTGCTCGCCCAGCAAAAGGAAGACGGAGGCATCTACAACCGCGGGCTTACGGTATATAACACCGCCACCTCCGTGACCGCCATGGTCGCGACCCGGCAGGAAAAATTCGAGCCCGCCATCGTCAAGGCCCGCAAGCACCTCATCGGCCAGCAGTGGGACATCGACAAGAAAAAGGAAACCGACAATCCGAACGACGGCGGCGTCGGCTACGGCTCGAAAAACGACCGCTCCGACATGTCCAATACCTACCTCGCCATCGAGGCGCTCGCACTTTCCAAGAAAGTCATCGAGGACGGCAAACACGGCGACCAACCGGACCTCGACTGGGACGCCGCCGTCACCTTCCTCTCGCGCTGCCAGAACCTCACCCAGACCAACGACCGCGACTGGGCGTCGGACGATCCCAAGAACAAGGGCGGCTTCATCTATGGACCAAACGAAACCAAAGCCGGCGAGGACAAGCTGCCCGACGGTCGCACCGCGCTCCGCTCCTACGGCTCGATTTCCTACGCCGGACTCCTTTCCTTCATCTACGCCAAGGTCAGCGCCAACGACCCCCGCGTGATCGCCGTGAAGGAATGGCTCGGCAAGAACTACACCACCACCGAGAACCCCGGCATGGGGACGCAGGGACTCTATTATTACTATCAGACCATGTCCAAGGCGCTCACCGCCGCCAACATCGACATGCTCAAACTCGAAAACGGCACCGAAGTCGACTGGCGCAAGGAACTCGGCGAGAAAATCCTCGCCAGCCAGCGCGAGGACGGCTCATGGGTGAACGACAACGGCCGCTGGATGGAATCCAACCCGGTTCTGGTCACCGCCTACACCGTGATGTCACTCGCGCAGGTTTACGACTCGATCCCGGAATAGTCCCTGGACGGCTCCAAAAAAGAAGCGGCCCGACTGATCATCACTCCTAGGAAAACCCATTAACCCGGGAGGCATCTCAGTCGGACCGCCTTGTCTTGCGACGGGGGAATCTTGCAACGGAACTCCCGGTTTGTCATGGAAAAATTTCACCAAAATCCGCGACAATTTTGTCACCATGGAAACCTCGCAAAGCTCCCCCACCCTGCCTTCGCGAAAAATCACCTCATCACGTGCTCCAGCAACAGTCCCTGGATGGCGCAGTAGAACCGGGAGCGGATGAACGCCGCCCGGCTGACGGGCGTGAGACCTTGCGGATCGATGGACTCGCCGGAGCCGAAGGCGAACTGCTCTTCCAACGCAAGGCGAGCCTGATTGAGCGCGCTGTACCAGGCGAAGACGTCGTCACGGGTGATCCAGATAGGCCCTGGCCCTTCGTCGGCGTGGTAAACGGCGGACTCGATGGAGGCACCGACCTGGGCGAGCTCGTCTTGAAACGCTTCGCGCAGGTCCGGGACGACCAGTTCATCCCAGTCCTCCGCGCCGGCTTCCTCGCTGATCATGCCCCCGAGGCGGCTGGCGAGGTCGGTTTCGCCGGCGTTCGCATCCTCGACGATGGAGCGGAGGACCGCCCAGTCGTCGGCGCTTTCCGCGTCGATGCGCAGTCCGCCTTCCAGCGTGGGCATCGCCTTCATGCGGCTTTTTCGAGGGTGGTTTTCAACTGGTGGGCCTGGAGTTGCTGGACATAGAGCTCGGCTTTTTCCCGCTCGCCGGACCAGACGATGGAGCGGCCTTGCTGGTGGACCTGCATCATGAGGGTCGTGGCTTTTTTCTCGTCGTAGCCGAATATTTTTATGAGCACGAAGGTGACATACTGCATGAGGTTCACCGGGTCATCGTGGACGACAACATTCCACGGAACGTCGAGCGAGGTCTCCTCGTCGGTGCGGGTGAGCGTATCGGATTCAGCCATCGGAGGGGATTTATACGGCGGCCGGCTCGGGGGCGTCCACCCATTTTCCATGCTCG
>JBIHZT010000650.1:0-2591 GCA_044240265.1 Luteolibacter sp.
AACCTGTAATGGGTGATGTCCACTCGAACCACACCGAAGCATTGGCATACGGATCCTCTTCCGGTCCAGCTGCGTCAGGAAGTGGTTCGCCACCTTGCAGCGTGGCGTCTATGTTTGAGCCGCTAGCGGTCGCCGGGAACCCGGCAACTACGGTCGGCGTGGAGAATGAATCATTTGTCGGGACTGCCATCAGCCTAGCGGAAGGGAAGAATCCAAGTAAGAGAATGGACAGAAGTGTGACTGCGCAGGATTTCATGGTGGACGGGATGGTTGATGCTTGCTTTTTCAAATTCTGAATGCGTTCGGGGTCCCCAATAGCAGACATTGGGCATTGGTGAGTGGTGGAAGGGACGGATTAAACATCGAAGGTTGAAGGGAAGAGAATGTTCAGGCGGGCTGGAGGATGTGGCATTGTGGATGTGGCGCTCAAAGTCTCATTCGAAAAGTGCAAGCACCGGGCGCGGTTTGCTGGTGACCCCCGCAGTGAATGGGAACCGGCAGATGAAGACCTCGCCGAACATGCTCATTGCCAGGTATCGTAAACCGCGTCCTCGGGAGCGTCCTGGCGCATGAATTGTTCGTAGGCGGCGGAGTGTCAGTTGGTGTCGCCCGGGACGTCAGCGGTGAGGACGATGACCCTGGCTTTGCCGGATTTGGGAAGCTGGGAAGCGGCCTCCTTGAGCAGGGTGCTGCGGTTGACGATCTGGCTGCGGGGCCGGTTGAGGAGGTTCTCGAAGGCGGTGATGCGAGTCCCACCATGTTGGGTTGCTTCTGGGGTCGTATCTTCACACCGGTTCGTCTAGCAGGTCGAAGGGCTGATGCCTAGGATTAAGGTTAGGAATCTGTCGGAAAATCAGGCGGGTGGGGGTATTCTTGGTGTAAAGTGTTGTGAATGAGTTGATTGTGGCATTCTCTCCTGTTGTGGATGGGTTGTGCTAGGTCGTTTCCGCGACCGGCGAGCTGAAGATCACGTTGCGATCGGTGGCGGTATTGCCCGTCACGCCGCCGCCGGGAAAGGTGACCCACGCCGCGCCGTCGTAGTATTGCAGCGAAAAATCCGCGATTGCCCGGCCACCGGAAATCAGAAAGGCGGCCAGGAGCACCAGCGCGAGCATGGCTCCGCGTATTGCGGCGAAATCGTCTTTAGTTGAGGAAAACGGTATGGTCCGGTTTTTGTAGCAAAGGAGGATTCCGCCCGGCATGGGAAAAGGCATGTCGGGGGGGAACTCAGTTGGCGCGGACTTGGATGAAGATTTGGGGTGCGGTGAGCGGTTTCAATGCGCTGAGGGTGACAACCACCGGTTGCACGTTATTGGTTCCGACGACCCCCGGGCTTTGTCCTGCGGTCGTATCCTGGGTCCATCCGGCGAGGTCGGGGGAGGTCCAGATGGTATAGCTGAGCCCCGAGAAACTGCGGCGGGTGTAGGTGAAGGTGCCGGTCGTTTTGTCGAGCGGGATGGTGAAGGGATTGGCGGAGGCTCCGGATTTGGGATCAAGGCCGAATGCATATTCCTGCTGGTTGTTCAGTCCGTCGCCATCGTCATCGTCGGCTGAGGTGCCGGTGACTCCAAACAGGGTTTTCCACGAATCGTAATCGGTGACGACACCGGGAATGACGAGACTGCCGGTGCCGGTGAAAAATGCCGGATAGGTGGTGGCATTGTAGCTGCCCGGTGCGGTGTAGGTCGTGCCGCCAAGCGTGAGGATGGCGACCGTGTCGTTGCCGCTGAAGTTCAGATGGATCTTCGCGCCGGTGGCGATGCTGACTAGGGAGGCATCCGCGAGGGCTGCGGGGGTTGTGCCATTTCCGAGGCTGAGCACGCCACCGTTGACGGTGGTGCCGCCGGAGTAGTTGTTAGCGGCGGTGAGCGACCAGGTGCCGGAGCCGTCTTTGACGACGGTCATGGTTTTCGCTCCATTGTTGGAAATGATGCCGGCGATGACGCCATTGCCATTGCCGCGCAGGTTGATGGTGCGGCCGGAGGGTGCGGAGGCGGCCACGGTGAGCGCGGTGCTGCCGGGAGTGCCCAGGGTTAGTGTGGCGGCATCGGACTGGATGTAGCAGATTTCACCGCCCGAGGCCAAGGAGATGGTGCCGGTGAGAGAGTTGTTGCCGCTCACGTTGCGGAGGTGGTCGGCGGTGGTGGGCGTGTGACCGTAGAGGGTGATCGCGTTGGGCAGGCTGATGCCGCCGCTGAATTCCACGCGTGCGGTGTCGGCGGTGCCAGTGCCGGTACCGACGCTCAAGGTGCCGCTGCCGAGCGCGCCGCCATGGCTCACTTGCAGCACGCCGGTCGCGGCTCCGGATGGCGCGCTGAGCGAGACGCCGCCGGTGAACGAGTTGGCGCTGTTGAGGACCACGGTGCCTTGGGCGACGCGCAGCGAACCGGTGCCGCCGATGCCGGTGGAGAAGTCGGTGCCTTGGGTGATCGTGTTGGTCCGGTTGAAGGCGAGGATGCCGTTGTTAGTGATGGCGCTGGTGGGCGCGAGCGAGCCGGTGGTGCCGCCATTGCCGAGTTGCAGGGTGCCCGCGCTGATGGTGGTGGCGGTGGTGTAAGTATTGGTGCTGGAGAGGGTCCAGGTGCCGTTTC
>JBIHZT010000097.1:0-9174 GCA_044240265.1 Luteolibacter sp.
GAACGCCTCGGGCGTGCGCGGGAGCACGGGCGAACCGAATTCGTATTGCCCGTGGTGGCTGCCGATGAGGTGGAGCAGGTGCAGCCGGGTCATCTCGGTGGAGGGCTTGAGCGATTTCCAGTCGTCGGAATCCGCGGTGTCGAGCAGGTCGTTCCAGAGTTTGTTGACGAGCTCGATGCCGAGCGGGATGTGGCCGAGCATTTCACCATGGATGCTGTGAACCTGGCTGAAACCGTTTTCCGGATAGGAGTTCTCCCAGAGTTTTCCGCAGTCGTGGAAAAGGACGCCGGTAAGGATGAGGTCGCGGTTAAGCTCGGGATAAACCGGGCAGATCACGCTGGCGGAGCGCATCATCTGGGAGACGTGTTCAACGAGGCCGCCTCGGCGGGCATGGTGGTTTCTCCTGGCGGCTGCGGTACGGCGGAAACGACTGCCTAACTGGCTGAGAAACAGGGCGCAGAGTCCGTGCAACCGGGGGTCCTCGATGGAGTCACAAAGGCGGCGGATTTCCGCGAAGTCGCGGTCTTGCTTTTCGCGGGTCTCGGGATCGCCGGCGAGGAAGTCCGCCACGGCGGCGTCATCGATGGGGAACCAGGCGAGGTGGTTCGGATTGACGCCATATTGATTCTGCGTCCACTCGGCTTCGAGCCGGAGGATCGCATGATCGGGGAGTTTCTCCGCCTCATCATAGATGGGTGAGTCCGACCAGATTTTCAGGGAAAAATGTCCGGTGGCATCGGCGAAAACGAGTTCCAGATACGGCTTTCCGCCCTTGGTCTTGCGGGTGGCGCGCGACTGTAGCTGGGCGTGAATCGCGGCGTGGACGGGGACTTCCCCGGCTTGCTCCTTGACGGCGGAAATGGTGATGGGGCTCACGCTGGGAGAAGTTGATGGTTGAAAGTTGATGGCTGCTGGAAAGAGGAAGAGTGGCGGATTCGATTCTTCCTATCAACCATCAACTTTCAACCATCAACTCACTCATGTCTCAGTGCCTCGATGGGGTCGAGTCCGGCGGCGCGGCGGGCGGGCATGAAGCCGAAGAGGATGCCGATGGCGGCGGAGAAGACGAAGGCGATCATGTTGATTTTCGGATCGAAGATGAATGGCGCGCCGACGACCTTCGCGAGTGAGATGCAAAGGAAATATGCAAGCGTGATGCCGGCGACTCCGCCGATGCAGGAGAGCGTCACCGCCTCGACGAGGAACTGGAGCAGCACCTCGCGGGCGCGGGCGCCGATGGCGAGGCGGATGCCGATTTCCCGGGTCCGCTCGGTGACGGAGACGAGCATGATGTTCATAATGCCGATGCCGCCGACGAGCAGGCTGACGCCGGCCACGGCACCTAACAGCGATGTCATCACCTTGGTGCTGGAGCTGATCACCTCGGCGAGTTGCTGTGAATCGAAGACATTGAAGTTATCATCCTCGTTGGCAGTGATTTTGCGGCGCTCCCGCATCAGGGCGGCGACGTCGGCAACGATGTTGGCACCGGGGTAGCCCTGTTCGCCAGAAATCATCACCTGGTTGAAAGCCCTGCCGCCCTGGCGTCCTGACAGGCGGTGGATGATGTTGGTATAAGGGGTGATCATGTTATCGTCCAGATCATCGCCGAAGCCGCCTTGTCCTTTCACGGCGGTGACGCCGATGACTTCCAGTGTCATGCTTTTCACGCGGATCTTGCTGCCTACGGGGTCCACGCCCTCGCCGAAGAGCTCCTTGCGGATGGATTCTCCGATGACGCAGACGGGTGAGGACTCGGCCAGTTCCTGCTCCGTGAAAAAACGACCGCTGCCAAGGGCCCAGTTCGCGATGCCGAAATAGTCAGGCGTGGTGCCCTGGATGTCGAAGTTGTGGCTTTTTTCCTGATAGACCATCTGGACGCTGTTGGAAATGAGAGGGGCGACCGAGGCGATGCCGGGCACTTGGTCGCGGAGGGCTTCGACATCGGCCAAGCTGAACATAGGCGCACCGTCGCCGCGCCAACCCTGGCCGGGGCGGAGAATGAGTAGGTTGTTGCCCATTTTGGAAATCTGCGATTTAACGGTCTCGGTGGCTCCGCGCCCCAGGGTGACCATGGTGATGACGGCGGCCACACCGATGACGATGCCGATGACGGTGAGGAACGAGCGCATGAGATTCCGGCGGATTTCCCGGATGGCGATGAGCAGGGCGTTGAAGATCACGGGTTAAAGTTATTGGTGGAAAAGTTGCTAGTCGGTGAAGGGTGGGAATTCTGACCTTATAACTCTTCACTGATAACCTCTCATTTCGTCGTATCCGACGAGATGAGTCCGTCACGGACACTGATAATGCGCCGGGCGCAAGCGGCGACCTCGTCCTCGTGAGTGACCATGATGATGGAGATGCCGCGGTCCGAGTTGAGTTTGTGGAGGAGTTGCATGATTTCGACGGTGGTTTTCGAATCGAGGTTGCCGGTGGGTTCGTCGGCGAAAAGGGTGTCCGGTTGGGTGACGATGGCGCGGGCGATGGCAACTCGCTGCTGCTGGCCGCCTGAGAGTTCCGCCGGGGTGTTGCGCTCTTTGTCCGAGAGGCTGACTTGGGCCAGCGCCTCGCGGGCCATCTCATGGCGCTGTTTCCTGGAGTGGCCCCGATAGAGCAGCGGGAGTTCCACGTTTTCAAGCGCCGAGGTGCGGGCCAGGAGATTGAAGCCTTGGAAAATGAATCCCAACGCGTGACGGCGGATCAGCGAGCGCTGGTCCTGGTTGAGGTTTTCCACCTCGATGCCCTTGAAACGATAGGAACCGGCGGTAGGTGTGTCGAGGCAGCCTAACAAGTTCATGAGTGTGGATTTCCCCGATCCGCTGGGGCCCATGATGGCGACGAACTCACCGCGATGGATCGTGAGGTCCACGCCGCGGAGGGCGAGAAATGCCGCTTCACCCGTGCCGTAGCGCTTGGTGAGGCCTTGAAGCTGGATGAGCTTTTCGGCATTCATTCGGTCTCCGGCGGTTTGATGCTGATGATGAGGGGGGTTCCGGCGGTCAGTTCTCCACTGGTGATTTCGGTGAAGCGACCGTCGGTGATTCCGGTGGTGACGTGGATTTCCGACGGTTCGCCATCCTTGAGAGTCCAGACCTTCGGGGTGGCGTCGGACGAACCCGCTTTCGGCGGTGGTGTTCCCCGCCAGCGCCTTCCGCCGCCTGGCGAGAGGCTCTGGACGAGGGTTTTCTTGGAATCATCCGGCTTGGCGCTGGCGACCGCAGCGACGGGGTCGAAGCGGAGCGCCGCGTTGGGCACGATGAGGATGTCCGGCTTGTCCACGATGGCGATGTCCACGGTGGCGGTCATGCCGGGACGGAGGGAGAGGTCCTCGTTGGCGACCTCGAGCTCGGTGCTGTAAGTGACCACGCTGGAGGACGAGGCGGCTCCCTCCTTGGCGGTACCCGTGCCAACCGCGCCGAATGCGACCTTTTTGACCTTGGCGGTGTATTTGCGGGAGGGCCAGGCATCGACGCTGAAATCGGCGGTTTGGCCGGTTTCGATGCGCCCGATGTCCGCTTCGGAAACATTCACGAGCAGCTCCATTTTTTTCAAATCCTCCGCGATGGTGAAAAGCGTGGGGGCGGTGAATGAGGCGGCGACGGTCTGGCCGACATCGATGGAGCGCGCGAGCACGATGCCGTCCACCGGCGAGCGGATGACGGTTTTCGCCAAGTCGCTTTCAAAAGCGCGGACGTCGGCCTCCGCGCCGGTCACTGCGGCTTGGGTGCTTGCGAGATCGGCCTGGGCGCGGGCGAGGGTGGCGCGGGAGGTTTCCATGGTGGCACGCGAGGGGGTTTTCCCGCTGCTGAGATCGTGGAGTTCTTCCTGCCGGGCCAAGGAGGCTTTGCTTTCCGCGACGGTGGCCTCGGCCTGTCTGACGCGGGCCTTGGCAGCGAGAAGCGCGGCGCGGCTGCGCTCGGTCTGCTGGTCGAGCTTGGAGGTGTCGAGCTTGGCGAGGGGTTGGCCTTTTTTCACTTGGTCATTGGTGTCCACGAGCACTTCCTTGGCGGTGCCGGAAAGTTCGCTGCCGACAATGATCTGGTTGGTCGGCGCGAGATTGCCTGCGGCGGTGACGATGAGCGAGATGCGGCCGGTCTTGGACTCCGAAGTCTGATAGTCCGTCTTTTCCCCGCCGTTCCCGTCACGTCCGAAAAAGTACCAGGCTCCCGCGCCTGCCAGGGTGACGGTTAGAGCGATGAACAGCCATTTCCTCACCGGGCGTGAGGCACCGCTGGCGACGATGGTGGCAAGGTCTTCTGCTGAATCGGGCGATGACATGGAATGGGATGAAGGGTGGGGAAAAATTTCAAGAGCCGGCCGACCAACCGCCGCCAAGTGCCTTGTAGAGCTGGATGTAGGAGTTCGTCCGGTCGGCGCGGGCGCTGAACAGGCTGCTCTCCAGACCCAGTAGCGAGCGTTGCGCGTCGAGGACGGTTAGAATGTCGGTTTCGCCTGCTTCATAGCTTTGTTGGGCGAGTCCGGCGGCCTCGCGGGCGGCGGCGGTGGCCTTTTCCAGCGTGGCGATCCGCTCGGTGGTATGGCGGCAGGCGATGAGCGAGTTTTCCACTTCCGAGAGCGCGGTGAGCACGGTGGAGCGGTAGGTTTGAAAGGCTTGTTCCTCGACGGCGCTCTGGGCCTCGATGTTCGAGCGGATGCGTCCGGCGTCGAAAATCGGCCCGGATAGACCGGCAACCAGGCCGGCGGCGGCGGTTTCCGGATTGAAGAGATTGCCAGCGCGGATAGTGTTGATGCCAAGGGTGCCGGTGAGGTTGAGCGACGGGTAGCGGTCGGCATCGGCGGCGCGGACGTTCGCGGCGGCGGCGAGCAGCTGATAGCCCGCCAATCTAACGTCCGGGCGCTGGCGGATGGTGTCGGCGGGGATGCCGACGGCGAGGCTGCGGGCGGGATCGGGAATCGCTTGTTTGCCGGAAGCCAGCGCGCTGTCGAGGCTACCGGGATTCTGGCCGGCGAGGAGTGCGAGCTGGTTGCGGGCTTGGGCGATGGTTTGTAGAAGCAAGGGCACGGCGGCGCGCGCCTGCTCCAGGCTGCTGATCGCCTGGCTGGATTCCAAGGAATCCGCCTCGCCCGCCTGGGTGCGCCAGGTGGCGAGCTGGGTCGTTTCCTCGCGGGTTTTGATCGTGCGGTAGAGGACTTGGAGTGCCGCTTCATTCACGCGGAGCTGGGTGTAGGCGATGCCGATTTCCGAGGCGAGTGAGGCCTGGACTGAGTTGAAATTCTCCTGGCTGGCACCGATTTGCGCGGTGGCGGCCTCGATGGTGCTTTTGCGTTTTCCGAAGAGGTCGGCCTCCCAGGAGATGTTGATGCCGGCGGCATAGTTCGAGTTTGAATCGGTGCCAGATCCGTCGGTGGAGGTGGTGCTCGTGCTGGCGGAGGTGGAGCCCTGGACGAAGGGGAGGTTCGAGGCGGCCTCGGCATTGCGGCGGGCTTGCGACTCGCGGACGCGGGCCGACGCGGACGCCATGTCCGGATTGTTTCGCAGGGCGTCCGAAATGATGTGGGTGAGCGTGGGATCGTCGAAGCGGTTCCACCAACGCGAGAGATCCCGTGAGGGCGAGGCGACCGGGAAATCCGCGGCGTTTTTCCAATCGGCGGGCAGGGTGAACTGCGGGTGGGAGAGACCGGCATTCGGGCCACAACCGCTCAAACCCATCAGGGCCAGGCTGGAGACGAAAAGAGGACAGGTGAAATTCATGACAATACCGACGGCGGATCGGCGGCATCAAGCGCCGCAATCGACAAAAACAAATTCAAATGCCGCTGCCACCGCACAGGATACGCCAATGAGTCCGCCAACCTTGCCCGGTTTGCGGAAAACTCGCAAGCGGTCATCACCGATGAAAAACCGCCGGCACCGGCGGTTTGTCTCAGAAATCCAGATAAATCTCCGTGCGGCGGTTGGCGCGGCGGCCTTCCGGGTTGTCACCGCCGGTTTCGGTGACGTTCGGGCGGCGGGGTTGGCTGGCACCCTTTGCGATGGTGACGATTTGGTTCGCGGCCACGCCGGCCTTGGTGAGGTGGTCGCGGACGACGGTGGCCCGGCGCGAGGAAAGGCTGTTGTTATAGTCCTCGCCACCGAGCGCGTCGGTGTGGCCGCTGAGGGTGATTTTTTTGCCAGGATCCGAGCGCAGGATCATGGTGACGATTTCTAACTGGCGGCGCGTGCGGGGATTCATGTCGTCCTCGTCGAACTCGAAATAGAGGGCGAGCGTGTCGCCGCCGCCGGGATTTTTCACGAGCGGCGAGTAGTAGAGATCGCCGCCGGCGACGCGGCGGGCGTAGTCGGCGAGCAGTTGGTCGAGGTTGATTTCCGAGACGATCCAGTTCGACGGCGCGGGCGGCTGCTTGAGAGTCATGGCGAACTGGGCGCTTTGTTTTCCGTCGCTGGTTTCCACGTTTGCGAGGTAGCCGACGGTGTCCTGGCGTTGGAAAAGGGAGCGCAGCGGCTTGCTTTTGCGGAGGCGGTATTCGCCTTCTTCGAAGAGGATGCAGAGTCCGGCGATCTTGGCATCCGAGACGGTGGCGGGATCCACAAAGGCCCGGGCAAACTCGAAGTCCTGCTTGAGCACGGCTTGGAGGAACGCATCCGCAATACCCAGCGAGTCGGCGAAGAGTGCCTTGGGAACCGGTTCGTCGGGAGCGGGCGGCAGGGTGATTTTTTCGACGGTCCACTTGCCGTTCTTTTTACGCAGATCGAGGAAAATCCGGTCGCGGCCGGGCTGTTGGCCATCCAGTTCGAGAGCCCAGCGGGAGTGGGCGTTGAGTTCGAGCTCACCGACTTCACGCACGCCGTCGGGCTGGCGCAGCTTGAGCGGGGTGGCGGAAAGCGCCTTGAGGCGGGCGACGGTCTCGGAATCGAGGGCGTTTTTCCCGATGAGGTGTCCGAGCTTCGCGAGATCGCCCGCTTCGAGGGCTTTGGCGATTTGGGCGACGAGTTCCGCCGGGTCTGCGGCGGCCACGCCGATGCCGAGGTCTGCAAGCACAGTGGCGGGATCTTCGGGCGCGGCGGGTTTCGAAAGGCCATCGATCTTCGGCGGCGGCGGAACGGCCGGGGCGGTGGCTTCAGGCGGACGCTGGCCCATTTTCACCGGCCGGTTGACAAACATCACGACGGCCGCCGCGGCGATCACGGCCGCCAGACCGAGGAAAAAATAGGGGAGCTTGGATCGTTGCATGGAGCAGGTCGTTGAAACGTGGGATAGGTGGGATAAATTTCAGCAAGTCCACATCATTCCTGCCGCGGCAGTGCGGGCAGGTTTACCGTGACCAGCTTGCCGTCGCGGATCAGATGAAGCCCGGTGGTTTGCACGGCGGCGGATGCGGCGAGATGGAGGAAGAACTCACTGGCGCTGCCGATTCGCGCGTTGTTGACGGCGACGACGAGGTCGCCCGGTTTCACGTGCGCCGCCGCCAGACCATCCAGCGCGACCCCGACCACCACCACGCCCCGGAAGCCTCGCATCCGCTCGGGGACTGATAGGTCGCGGACCTGGACGCCCAATGCCTGCAAGACCTCTTCGGGATCACGGATGCGGCCCTGGTCGGTGGGAGGCACGGGATCCTTGGCGGAATAGCCGTCAGCCCCGCTTTCCGCGATGACAGCCCTCAGTTGCAGCGACTTGCCCTTGCGCCAGATGGTGAGAACCAGTGTTTTACCGACCTTGGCCCGCTGGACGAGTGAGATGAGCTGGGCGGAGGTTTTGATTTTCTCATCATCCACCGACTCGACAATGTCACCGTATTGCAGTCCGGCCGCTTCCGCGGGGGAGCCTGGCAGCACGCCGAGCACCGCCGCGCCGCCGTCGCCGTCGTATCCGAGAAAGGAGCGGACCGTCGGGTCCACATCGCGCACTTGGTTGATGCCGAGGAAGCCTCGGATCGGCCGGCCACGCTCGAGGATCTGGAGCAGAGCGTCCTTCACATCGTTCGACGGGATCGAGAATCCGACGCCTTGGAAGCCCGGGTTCTGCTTGTCCGGGGAAAAAATGGCGACGTTGATGCCGATGATTTCGCCCCGCAGATTCACCAGCGGACCACCGGAGTTGCCGGGGTTGATGGCGGCATCCGTTTGGAAAAGATCCCGCTGGTTGTCCGAGAGCGAGCGCTCCTTGGCGGAAATGATGCCCTGCGTCACCGTCTCGCCGAGGCCGAACGGATTTCCCACCGCCAGCACGATCTGCCCCACCTTGGCCTGCGATGAATCCCCGATCTTGAGTGGCACGAAACTCTCGTCCGAGTCGATTTTCAGCACTGCGATGTCGAGTAAAGCGTCCTCGCCGATCAATTGCGCGGTGTAGGTTTTCCCGCCGTGCAGGGTAATTTGGATTTTTTGCTGACCGGCGATCACGTGATGGTTCGTGATGACGTGCCCCTCGCTGGTGACGATGACGCCGGACCCCTGGCCCTGCGTGGGATAATTGCGGACTTGGGTTCTCCCCCAGACTTCCAGCAGCTCGCTGCGGACGCCGGAGGTGTCGATGCTGACCACGGACGGCACCACCGCTTCGGTGAGGCGCGCATATTCGTCATTCAGCCGGGAAAGTAGTTCCACGTCGCCGAGATCGAGCGGGGCTCTTTCCGGGAGAGTGAATGTTTCCGGGCGAAACGTGTCGGATTTTTTGGAAAAACCGGGGATCAGGCTGCGCAAGTCACCGCCGGAGCGCCACGTCCGGAGCGCGGAAACGGCGACAAAAGCGGTGAAAAAAACAGCGGCCAGCGCGAGCAAGCGGCGAAATGACGGATTCATGACAGGTGTAGGTGACGCCCGACATCATGCGCTGGAATCGCGAAGATCCAAGCGCGGAAACGACCCGCACCGCACGGCCACGCCGGGCGGAAGATAAATTTCTTCCGTCTTGGCCCGCGTTCGGAATTCTGCCAAGACGCGGCCACATGAAAGTGCCCGTTCTTTTAGTCTGTGCCGCGCTCGCCCTTCCAGCGGCAAGAGCCGAGATGCTGACCGATGCGGATCGTGAGGCCTTGTTGGGAAATTTGGAAAAACTCAAGGAGGCCGTCGAATCCAAGCGCGACGCCAAGTTCCGCCTGGCCATCGCCGCCTATCGTAATGCCATCGCCAGCGACGAGGCGGCCATCGAACTTTACCTCAACTGCATGGAAAAGGTGCACTTCGAGGACCAGCAGAAGAAGCCCGCC
>JBIHZT010000652.1:0-2588 GCA_044240265.1 Luteolibacter sp.
GGGCGACGCCACCTGGGTAGTCACCTCGAAATTTCCCTGGCGCGACCGTCACGGAAAAATCAAAGGCACCTTCGGCGTTTCCAGCGACGTGACCAAGCTGGTCACCGCCCAAAAGGAAGCCTCCGATCTCGCCGGGCAACTCCTGCAGAAAAACCAAGCCTACGAGGAGGAGCTCATGTTAGCCCGGGAAATCCAACAGGCACTCGCCGGTGAAGGCTTTCCCGCGACCACGGGCAGCGAGCTGGGGGACCTCAGTTTTGGCGCGCGCTACATCCCGATTTCCGGCCTGGCCGGGGACTTCTTCGAGGTGATGAAGGTGTCGGACGACTGCATCGGCGTGCTGATTTGCGACGTGATGGGCCACGGCGTCCGCTCCGCGCTCATCGTGGCAATGCTGCGCGGACTGCTTGAAAAGCAACGCGCCCAAGCACTGGAGCCGGGGCTTTTCCTTCATGGGCTCAACGAGGGACTCGCCTCCATCCTCGAGCGCGCGGGCACGACCATGTTCGCCACCGCGTTCTTCGGCGTGATCGATCTATCCGCCGGAATTTTCCGTTATTCCTGCGCGGGCCACCCCGGCCCGATCATCGCCGGGAAAGGCGGTGTCCGCCAGATCGCCCACGAACGATTCCAAAAAGGCCCCGGGCTCGGACTGATCAAAGGCGCCGCCTATCCGACCAACGAAATCGAACTCTCCCAGATCAACCGGATGATTCTTTTCACCGACGGC
The DNA here is from genome assembly GCA_044240265.1 of Luteolibacter sp. GTDB lineage: Bacteria > Verrucomicrobiota > Verrucomicrobiia > Verrucomicrobiales > Akkermansiaceae > Luteolibacter. The sequence goes on from JBIHZT010000652.1 coordinate 731, forward strand.
GTGCTCGAAGCGGAAAACCAGAGTGGCGAGCCGTTTTTCGAAAACCGGCTGATGGAAATCATCGGCGCGAAGACCGCCGACACGATGGAAAACCTGCTCGACGGCATCCTCACCAGCGTGCTTGCGTTTTCCGAGAGCCAGCATTTCGACGACGACGTCTGCTTGTTAGGCATCGACGTGACCCGCGACGGCGCGGGATGATTCCATTGCAATCCACCCGGCGAAAGATCATCCTTGGCGACGTGAAATCCCATGCCCTCGCTTTCATTTTCAGTGCCGCGCTCCTGACTTCCCACACCCGCGCCGGAGGAGTCTTCTTCCTGGATGAAATCGACCCCGCGCGCATCGAGCAGGGATTCGGCGTGGCAAAGCCCGGCCGCTCTGTCGATGACGGCCCGATCACGATGGGCGGCAAGGTTTATGCCAAAGGCATCGGCACCCACTCCGTCGGCCTCATCGAGCTGAATCTCGACGGCAAGGCTGATGAATTTTCCGCCACGGTCGGCGGCTCGGACCGCATGAAGGGCAAATACTGCGGCTTCGAGTTCATCGTCCAGGGCGACGGCAAGGCCCTCTGGTCGTCCGGCGTGATGACCGCCGACAGCCCGCCGCAGCCGGTGTCCGTCAAGCTGGCCGGAGTGAAAAAACTCATGCTGCGCGTCGAGGACGGCGGCAACGGCACCTCCAACGACCACGCGAACTGGGCGGACGCCTCCATCCGCTACTCCGGCGAGACTCCCGCACCGGGGAAAACCTACGTGAACCTCGCCACGGACGCGCTCGCCGTTTCCTGCTTCATCGACAAGAACGGCGTGCTCCAGGTCGAGAGCTTCGGCGCACCCGACGGCTCGTGGAAATCCCCCTTCACCGGCCCGCTCTATCCGGGCTCCGGCGATTGCAAATACCACGAAGCCCCTGTCGCGATCCGCCGCAAAAACGGAGACGCCTCCCTGCAACTGATCTATCAAAGCAGCACCAGCACCGACATCGCCGACGGCATCCGGGAAACCGTCATCACCCTGCGCGACCGGGTGCAGCCCGTCTTCGTGGACCTGCATTTCAAGCTCTTCACCCGCCAAAACGTCATCGAGCAATCCGCCGTCATCCGCAACGGGCTCGACGCGCCGCTCCAGGTCGAGCGGCTGAACTCCGCCTTCTGGCAGACGCCCTCCGCCTCCGCGCCGCACCTCGAGTGGTATGACAGCCGCTGGGGCGACGAGGCACAGCCGAACAAGGAGAAGTTAGCCAAGGGCCGCCGCCTCATCGAGAACCGGAATGGAAACCGCCACATCGAGGGCCCCGTCCCCGCCTTCGTCCTCTCCTTCGGCGGGTTTGCCGATGAGGAGAAATCCCCGTGCATGATCGCCTCGCTCGCCTGGTCCGGCAGCATGGCCATGTCCTTCGACCACGACAACAAGGGCGTCTTCGCCGCCTCCATCGGAGTGAGCGGCCAGAACGGAGGCTTCACCCTCGACCCCGGCCAGTCACTCGCCTCACCTGCCTGCATCCACACCTTCAGCCCCGCGGGAAAAGGCCCCGCCAGCCGCGCTCTCCACCAGTGGACCCGCCTGCACGGCATGCGCGACGCCGACCGGCTCCGCCTTGTCGATAACAACTCGTGGGAAGGCTGCAGTTTCAACGTCAAGGAAGACATGGTCATCGACATGATCCAGGGCAGCGCGGATCTCGGCATCGAGCTCTACGTGCTCGATGACGGCTGGTTCGGCAATGGCCCACACGCCCGCACCGGCGACGCCTCCGGCCTCGGCGACTGGCAGGTGAACCGCCAACGCTTCCCCAACGGCATCGGCGCGCTCGTCAAGGCGGCGGAGGATTCCAAAGTGAAGTTCGGCCTCTG
>JBIHZT010000651.1:0-2588 GCA_044240265.1 Luteolibacter sp.
CAGGTGCGCCTTCGTCCGCTGGCGCAGGTAGTCGCAGAACTCGCAGGTCGCGGGAATGAACAGCATCCCATCCGCCGGCAGCGCGCGGGCGAGCATGCCTTTTTCCTCGGCGATCGCCTCGCGGGTTTTCAGAAACTCGATGTGCGCGGTGCCGATGTTAGTAATGACCCCGTATTTCGGGCGGGCGATCTCACACAGCGGAGCGATCTCGCCGGGATGATTCATTCCCATTTCCCACACGGCGGCGGTGTGTTCCGGCGTCGTCGACAGCACGGTGAGCGGCACGCCGATGTGGTTGTTCAGATTCCCCTTGGTCGCGGAAACGTTGAATTTCCGCGAGAGCACGGCGGCGGTGAAATCCTTGGTGCTGGTCTTTCCATTGGATCCGGTGATGGCCACCACGGGAATGTCCAACTGCTTCCGCCACCAGCAGGCGAGACGTTGCAGCGCTAACAAGGTGTCGGAAACCACGATGACCGCCGTATTCGCCGGCGGCTCCCCTTCCCAATGCTGGACGATGGCAACCGAGGCTCCGCTCTCCAACGCTTTCGCGGCGAACAGGTCGCCATTGAAGTTCTCCCCGCGCAGCGCAAAAAACGCCGCTCCCTGTGGCAAAGTGCGGGTGTCCGTCGAGACGCCGCCGGACAACATCACGTCACCTCGTCCCGCGGCGAGCGGCACGCCGAGGATTTCGCAAAGCTGTTGGGCGGAAATCGGTTTCATCGCATGTCTGAAATGGCTTGAGCGCGGTCGCGCAGCGCCTTGCTCGCGTGTTTCCGATCGTCGAAATCCACCGTCTCATCCGCGAACTGCTGGGTCGTCTCATGGCCCTTGCCGGCGATGAGGATGATGTCGCCGGAAAGCGAGTTCGCGATGGCAAAGTCGATGGCCTCCGCCCGGTCCGGGATGCTGCGGAAGGCCTTGCCCTTGAGTCCGCCCTCGATCTCGCGAATGATGGTTAGAGGATCCTCCGAGCGCGGATTGTCGGAAGTCACCACGCATGCGTCGCTATAACGCGCTGCGGCGGCGGCCATCAGCGGCCGCTTGCCCTTGTCGCGGTCGCCACCACAACCGAAGACGGTGATGAGACGACGCGGATCGAGCTCCTTGAGCGTGCGGCAGGCGTTTTCCAAGGCGTCCGGCGTGTGCGCGTAGTCCACAAACACGGTCGCTCCGCCGGCATTACCGACGTTTTCCATGCGCCCCGGCACCTGCGGCGCCTCGACCAGCGCGGCCACCGCTTCGCGCGGTTTGATGCCACAGGCGCTGGCGGCGGCGATCGCTGCTAGCAGATTGTAAACATTGAAGCGTCCGATCAACGGCGCGCGGACGAGGAAGGTTTTTCCCTTGGCCGCGAGTTCGAACTCCATGCCCCGCGCGTTCTGGCGGAAATTGTTCGCGCGGAAATCACTGTGGACGCCGAAGCCGAAGCGCAGCACCGGCATCTTGCCGTCGAGCGAGGCCGCGAGCTCCGCGCCATAGGCGTCGTCGATGTTGATCACCGCCACGGGTTTTTTCCCGAGCGGATTCGCGGCAAGTTCGTGGAACCATTCCGCCTTGGCCTTGAAGTAGGCGTCGATCGTGCCGTGGTAGTCGAGATGATCCTGCGTTAGATTGGTAAACACACACGCGTCGAAGCCGACGGCGGAAATGCGTTTCTGATGGATGCCGTGCGAGGAGACCTCCATGGCCACGCCGCGGCAGCCGTTGTCGCGCATGCGGGTGAGCACGTCGCAGAGTTCGATGGAACCGGGCGTGGTGTGCTTCGCCGGTTCCACCGTGTCCCCGTCGTCGACGAGGATGGTGCCGAGCAGCCCGGCGCGGTGCCACGCGGATTTCATCAGATGATGGAGCAGGAAGGCGGTGGTCGTCTTGCCGTTGGTGCCTGTGATCCCCGCCATGGATAGATCCTTCCACGGATGGCCCGCGAGAACCGAAGCCAGCGTCGAGACGGCGGCGCGGCTGTCAGGCACATGCAGCCACACCGCCGGAGCGGTGTAGTCGGACGGCGGCGCGGACTCCGCCAGAATCGCGGTGGCCCCGGCGGCCAGCGCGTCATTGATGAAGCGGTGGCCGTCGAGCGTGGTGCCACGAATGGCGGCGAAGATCATGCCAGGCGCGACTTCACGCGAAGAAGCGGTGATGCCATGCACCTCCGCATCCAGCGATCCGGCGACCGTGACTCGTGATAGATTGGAAACAAGATCGCGGAGTATCATCGGGCGGCGGTGGCAAGCGGAGGTGAAACAGACTCGGTAGGTTGCAAATTCATGTGAGAGGCTACGCGGGCGGCGACCTTCCCGAAGACCGGCGCGGCGATGGTGCCGCCATAACGCGTCACCTTCTGGGTCCGCGGATCGTCGATGACGACGATGCAGACAAACGCGGGATCCTGGGCGGGCATCATGCCGGCAAAAGAGACGATATAACTGTTCGGCAGATATCCGCCCTTCGGATTGTGTTTCTGGACGGTGCCGGTTTTGCCCGCCGCGCGGAAACCAGGAACCGCCGCGCGGGTGGCGGTGCCGCCAGGCAGAACCACCTTTTCGAGGGCCGCGCGCATCTGGGCGGCTGCTTTCGGTTTGAGC
>JBIHZT010000653.1:0-2586 GCA_044240265.1 Luteolibacter sp.
CAAACACAAACCGCCGGTCCACCACCCGGCTGATGCAATGGTAAATGGCAGGCTTCGTTTCCGAATCCTTCCACGGTGCAATGAATCGTTTCCTACTCACTCCGCCACCCTACCCACCGCACTCAACAGGGCAAGAAGGATCTTTACATAATGTCTGGGATTTTATATAATGTCCTCGATGCGACTGCCCTTGGCCCGGCGAACGAAAAACGGCTCGCCCCCGACATTTCGGAAAGCGCGCACCGGTGAGTTCACCCCGCCGGGGATGACTTCCTGAGCGACTGCGAACATCTTGTGGGAAAGCGGGCCTTGCAAATTCATGGCCGGAGCATGAGTCAGGATTTCCAAACGTCCAACTGCGAAGCGCCGAGAATTCAATCAAACCCGCACCCGCAAATCTCTCATGCATCCGCATGAAAATCCGGAAACGCTCCCGCTCCGCCGATTCAAACACAAAGCGCCGGTCCACCATCCGGCTGATCCAATGGTTAATCGCCGGTTTCTCCGCCGAATCGTTTCAATTCCGAGGCTTGGCACGCCGGGCGATACGGTTGAATTCCATTAGGCCAACGCCCTCTCCTTGCCAAAACAATGCAACTTCGCTCTATTTTCCTCCATGCTTCAAATCGGCGCTCCGGTGTTTCTCACAAGCCTTCAATCCAACGATCCCCCGGTTCAACTGGAGCCTTTGCGGAACAGCACCGGCGAGACACGCCATCACGACGAAGCGTTCGTCCGTGATCTGATTCACCGATCCCCGGGAATCCTCCCGATTTCCGAAATTGAGCCGATCTTCGACCAAGCCCGCTCGATTTGCATCGAATTACCGAATCCGGCTGGCTTCGCTGACAACCTTCTGGTGACACCTGAGGGAGGCATTGTGCTCGTGGAGTGCAAACTCCAGCGCAACCTCCAGGCCCGGAGGGAGGTCATCGCGCAAATCATGGACTATGCCGCCCAGCTCCAATCGTGGACTTTCGAGGATCTTGATGCCGCTGTGAGGCGCGCTGAACTCCCGGGCGGTGGCCGGCCAAACGGACTAGTGGAGTGTTTTGACGACCACGATGACTTCGATTCCATCGCATTCATGGATGCAATCACCCGCAATCTCAGGCGCGGCAGGATGCTCTTACTCGTCGTGGGCGATGGCATCCGCGAAGGTTTGGAATCGCTCGCCGGAATCATCCAACGCCATCCAGGATTCCACGCCGCACTCGGACTCATTGAGTTGAAAATCTTTCCTGTCCCACAGGGAGGTTTCATTGTTCAACCTCGGACGCTCCTTCGCACATTGAACATCGAACGTGGTGTAGTCACTTTCTCCGACGACCGACTCGCCATCGCTCCGCCGCCAATCACCCCGGAAAATGGAACCGTCAGTGCGTCGAGCAAGCGTCCGGCGAGCCTCACCGAAGAGGAATTCTACGCGATCCTCGCAAGTGAATGTCCTGAAGCCCCCCCTGTCGTTAAGAGCTTGGTTCAAAGGCTTGAGAATCTCGGACTGGCCCCGGAATTCAAGCGCAGTCTGATCATGCGCTGGACCGGTGCCGACGGTCGCCTGCACAATGTCATCAACATTCGCAAGACTGGCCGGATCAAGTTTGAAGCCCTTTCCTGGCAATTACAAACGGAAGCCGAACTCGCTGTGGCTGCCGCATACCGTCAAAGTATCGCTGACGCTCTGGGGGGGGAGGTTCGCGGCAACAGCAGCAGCGGAAGAAACGTCTGGATCGGTGACAAACTCATGACTGTAGATGACCTTCGTCAACATGAGGATGTGCTTGTGGCCGCAGTCGAGCGACTCCTTCATCAGTTCCACGAATTAGAACAAAATCGAGAGCGCCTGCTTTGAAATTACAACCCAAGGCCGCCGTGGATATCGAGAAGAATCTCGCGATGAAAATGGTGGTGGGGCGGATGGAGGCGTGAGCGGCAAATGATTCATGGTCCCCCGGAAGGTTCGGAAACGAAGCCGGCAAATGACCAACTGCATCAGCCGGGTGGTGGATCGAAGGTTTGTGTTTCAAGTGGCGGAGCGGGAGCATTTCCGGATATGCATGCGGATGGATGAGAACTTTTCGGGCTGCCGGATTCCGTCTTACCGCGTGATGTCCGATCCTCTCCACTTCCCGCGTATTCTTTGATACTCCGGCCCTGCGTCGCCGCGAAATGAGGATTCCGTTTTTGAAAAGATCCGCTACGTTTCCGTCCATGAAGCTGGAATTCCTCGCCATCGTCACCGCCTGTCTCATCTTGCCGGTGGAGGCCCAGATCAAGCGCCAGGAGCGAAAGTCCCTGCTCGATTCCGATCCAACCGTCGTTTACCTCGACCAAACCTTGAAGAAACCCATCGAGCTCAAGGTCATCAAGGAAGCCCCGGTTTTTTCCGACAAGGAAGGCCGCCAGCGCCTCGGGATGCTCAAAGCGAATCAAAGCGTCCGCCTCGAAGCCATCACTGACAAAATCTACCGCGTCCGTGGCCAGGGGACCCGCGACGGGATCGCCGGCTGGGTCGCCCCCTGGGCGTTTTCCTCCACCGACCCGGAATTCGTGGCGAACCTCAAACAACTCTACGAACGCCAGATC
>JBIHZT010000098.1:0-9156 GCA_044240265.1 Luteolibacter sp.
GGACTGGCCGGAAATCTTCATCGTCCGTCGCTCGGATCGCTGGAAAAGACACCACTACACGATGCTTGATTCACTCGTGCATCTCGAATCCATCGACCTCGCCGTCCCGGTCTCCGCATTCTATCAATCCGCTCCTTTCCCCGACGACGTGGAACGTCCCTGGTATCTCCGCTACCGCGAGGACGGCTGAATTTCTCAAATCTCAAATCTCAAATTTCAAATCTCCCATCATGGCACTCGACCCCGTTCCTTCCGTCACCGGCCGCGCTGTATTCATCCCCGGCGCCGACATCGATACCGACCGCATCATCCCGGCCCGTTTCATGAAATGCGTCACTTTCGACGGTCTCGGCGAATTCGCGTTTTACGACGTCCGCTTCGACGAGCACGGCGTGAAGACTCAGCACCCGCTCAACGACCCGCGTTTCGCCAAGGCGTCCATCCTCGTCGCCGGCGTCAACTTCGGCTGCGGCTCTTCCCGCGAGCACGCGCCGCAATCGCTGCGCAAATACGGCTTCAACGGCGTCATCGCTGAGTCCTTCGCGGAAATCTTCTACGGCAACTCCACCACCCTCGCCATGCCCTGCGTGATGGCCAGCCCGGCCGACATCGTCGCGATCCGCGACGCTGTGGAAGCCGATCCGGAAACGGAAGTCACCATCGACGTGCAGGCGCTCCGCGTCCGCACCTCCGGCGGCCTCGACATCCCGGTGACCATGCCCGACTCCGCCCGCGAAGCCCTGCTTTCCGGCCGCTGGGACCCGATCCAGGAGCTGCTCGACAACGACGCCGCCATCGACGCGAAAGCGGTCGAGCTGCACTACGTCTAACTCGCGGCCTGTTTCACCTTCCCCACCGCCTTCACGGCGGCGGCGAGCAGGCACTCGTTGAGCGCGGGGTGGATGTAAATCGTCTCCGCCAGCTCGCGCACGTCGTTTTTCAAGCGCATCACGGTCATGACCTGATGGAGAAGCGTGGAGGATTCCGGTCCCACCAGGTGGCAGCCGAGGATGGAATAGTCCTTCGGTGAGACGAGCAGTTTCACCCGCGGGTATTCGATCCGCATCGCCATCGCCCGCGCGCTGCCGAGCCAGTCTTCGAAGACGGCGACGTAGGGCGTGGCGCTGATCTTCAGCTCGCTCTCGGTGAAGCCCACCGAGGCGACTTCCGGATGGGAGAAGACGCCGTGTGCGATCTGCCCCTCGTCGATGGGTCCGGGGTCGCTTTTAAGAAATTTCTGGCGGAGGTATTGGACTTCGTAAGCGGCGGCGTGTTGCAGCATGTGGCGGCCGTTCACGTCGCCGGTGGCGTGGATGCCGGGCACCGTGGTTTCGAGGTGCTCGTTGACGGGGATGAAGCCCTTCCGGTTGGCGGAAATCCCGGTTTTCGCCAGATCCAGCGCGTCGCTGTTAGGGATCCGGCCGATGGCGAACAGCACCCGCTCGGCCTGGAAGGTTTTCTCGCCGTCAGCGGTTTGAAAAGTCGCGGTGAACAAATCATCCGCGCGGGTGAGGTGTTTGAGCGTGGCGTGGAGATGCGTCCGGACCTGCTTGCCGAACTCCTTTTTGAAAACCCGCTCGATGTCCTTGTCCTCCTTTTCCAACAAGCGGTCGCCCTGGGAGAACAACGACGTCTCGACGCCGACAGCCGCGAAAAACGCCGCCATCTCACAGCCGATGACTCCGCCGCCGATCACAAGCAGGCTCTTGGGCGGGGCGCAGCGCAGCGGGAAAAGATCGTCGCTGGTCCATACCGCGAGATGCGCGAATGGCGGCGGCGCGGGCCGCGAACCGGTGGCGATGACGATTTTTTCCGCCGTGAGCGTGCGCCCGGCGGCTTCGATTTGCTTGTGCCCGGTGAAGCGGCCCTCGCCGCGGATGAGCGTGACGTCCGCCGCATCGACGCGGTCCTGATAGCGCCCGTCCACGCCGCCGACGTATTCGTTCACGCTGGTGAAGATTTTCGCCAGATCCGCGCCGTGGAAGCTGGAGTGGATGAAGTGGCGGTCCGCATCGCGGGCGTGGCGGGCGGCGTCCGCAAAGCCGATGAGCAGCTTGGATGGCACGCAGCCGCGGTTCGGGCAGGTGCCGCCGAGTTGGTCGCGCTCGATGAGGGCGGTTTTCCAACCGGCCTTGCTGGCGGCGATGGCGAGATTGGCCGCTCGGCCGCCGCCGATTATGATGAGGTCGAAGGTTTCAGTCATGAAATTTTATCGATCAGTTCGTTGATTTCCGCACGGGCGTGCAGGCCGTCCAGCCAAGGGGCCGGCCAGGTGGAGACGGGGATGCCGGCACCGTAAATCATGCCCAGAATCATCCCGCGGGCGGCGCTGTCGCCGCCGGCGAGGGCGTTTTCGACCAGTGCGGTGGCCGGGTCGCGCGGGTGGCGCAGCAGAAGATGACAAATACCGGGGAAGGCGTCCTCGGTGTGGCAGGTCAGGCCGTGGCGGTTGAGTTCCGCGGCGTCGCTCTCGGTGGATGCGGCGGACTCGATGGCGTTGTCGAACCAGTCCCCTAGCAGGCCTTCCCGGTCGTCGAGTTTCATGGTTTTTTCCAATGCGGTGCGGATGTCGTGGCCGCGTCGCACGGCCAGGACGACCCGGGTGAAGAATTCCGCGGCTTCGACGGTGGAAATGTCGCCATGGGTGAATGCGGTTTGCGCCCGCACGGCGGCGATGAGCGCGTCGTCGTTTTTCCAATTCAGCAAAAACAACGGAGCGATGCGGCCGGCCCCGGCGATCTCATCCGAGGTGGATGCCGCCGCGCCGGAGCGGAGGTGGGCAAGGGTGGCCTTGGTCGCGCCGTCGCGGTAGGAGTGGGTGGCCGGGTCCTCCCAGAACGCCAGCCAGGCGTTGGCGAAGCGGACCAGGTCGAAGCCGCCCGTCTCGGCGATCGAGCGCAGCAGCACGAGCGTTTGGTCGCCGTAATGCGTGAGGTCGCCCGCGGTTTTTCCGGCGTGATAGGTGGTGATCGGCGGGTGATAGGTGGTCAGGTGGCCGAGTTTGTGGCGGATGAGGCTTTGGTCGTAAATCCAGTGGGGGCCGAGGGCGAGGGCGTCGCCGATCAGGGAACCCAGGACGATGTCGGAAGGAGCCGTCATAACGGTTGGATTGTGGAATCCGGGCGCGGAAAAAGCCACAAAAAACCCGCGGTTGGTGAGCGTGAAGGACCAAGGATTGTTTGGACCCGTAATACAGGCGGCAAGGAATGCCTGTGTTACGATTCTCTTTTCTTGTCTTCCTGCATTCCTGATTCCCACCCTCTCCGGTGCATGGTTGTGGATTTTTTCGGATTGCCGCTCCGGCGGTTCGCAAGGGCTCTGAAACCCCTTGAAAATTTTCCCTCAACGCCACACCGGCCACCCCCTCAAGGATTGATCCGAAATCCCACTTCCCTTGCGAGCGACCGCTGCCGGGTGTCAAAACTCCAGAATTCCCTGGCATTGAGTTCCACCGCCACTGCCACGTGAAGGATGTCGAAACTCCGCGTACGTTTCAATGAAGTATGCGCCTTGCTGAAGCCCATGGACCGTTGGAAGACCTTTTCCCAGACCGGCTCAACTTCCACCCACTGTCCGGATCTCAAAAAATTCTCCACGACCTGCTCGGACTTCGCGGCTGTCACTTCATCGATCTTACCGGCAGCCACGTTGAGACGGATCGCATTGCAAACTTCCAGTTTCAACAAACGGTTGAAAAACAGCGGCCTGTCCAACCCCGCCACCAGCTCAAGGGCGTTGTCGGTGTTGGAATCACGCATCACCAGGGATACGAGGACGCTACTCTCTGCATAAATCATCTCACCACCGATCTTCCCCCCTGTCGGAATCCAGAGCACTGCCTTCGATCATTGGCATGGATTCCAGAAATTCCCGCTGCTGCTGCGCCCAAACCGCCCAGTCGATTTTTCTTTCGCGCGGGTCTTCGACGTTCTCCGGTGGAACCAGCCTCCCCACCTGCTTTCCACGGCGCGTGAGTATGATTTCCTCCCCATTCTCCACCTCATCTAACAGCTTTGAAAGATGGTGTTGTGCCTCGCGAACCGTCGCCGTTTTCATTGTTGACACGTTTGGCGCACAAATCCCCCTTGTCAATCTGCGAATCCTCCCGGTTTCTGAATCAAGGAAAAGCGGCCGTCTTCATCCGGCTTAAAACCAAAAAACCACCGCCCCGGTGTCGGGACGGTGGCGGTGATTGGACTGGAGAACCTGCCGAAATCCGGATCAGGCCTTCTTCTCGCCGGAGACGATCGGGTAAACGATGCCGGCGAGGGCGGCGCCGACGACGGGGGCGAGCCAGAAAAGCCAGAGCTGCTGGATGGCCCAGCCGCCGACGAAGAGGGCGGGGCCGGTGCTGCGGGCGGGATTGACCGAGAGGTTGGTGACCGGGATGCCGATGAGGTGGATGAGCGTGAGCCCGAGGCCGATGGCGAGCGGGGCGAAACCCTGCGGGGCGCGCTTGTCGGTGGAGCCGAGGATGATCATGAGGAAGAAGAAGGTGAGCACGATTTCCGCTACGAGTGCGGACACCATCGAGTAGCCACCGGGCGAGTGAGTGTCGAATCCGTTGGAGGCGAAGCCGCCGGCGGTGCTGAAGCCGGCCTTGCCGCTGGCGATCAGATAGAGGATGCCGGCCCCCGCAATGCCGCCGAGGACCTGGGCGATGATGTAGGGCACCGCCTCGGACTTGGGATGCCGCCCGCCGACCACGAGGCCCACGGTGACGGCCGGATTGAGATGGCAGCCGGAGATGTGGCCGATGGCGTAGGCCATGGTCATCACGGTGAGACCGAAGGCGAGCGAGACGCCGACGAAGCCGATGCCGAGGTTGACCGGGGTCGGGTCGGAGCTGAGGAAGTGCGCCGCCAGGACCGCGCTGCCGCAGCCACCGAAGACGAGCCAGAGGGTGCCGAAAAATTCGGCCATCAGTTTGTTTTTCATGGTGTTCATGGTGTTAGGAGCGGGGGAGCATCACCTGTTACGACAGGTGATGCCAGAGCTTTTAGCAGGTTTCCCGTCAGGGCGTCGAGCCCTATCATGCCTTCACCAGCGTCATCACGCACTCGAGGTGGCGGGTGTGGGGGAAGAGGTCGAAGGGTTGCACGTCGGCCAACTGATAGCCGCCCTCGCTGAGTTGTTTGAGATCGCGCACCTGGGTGGCAGGGTCGCAGGAAACATAGACGACACGCGCGGGGCCGAATTTCACGAGCTGATCGATGAACTCCGGTGTGCAGCCTTTGCGCGGCGGGTCGATGACTACGGAGGTGTCCGCGGCGGGGTAGCTGATCTGGTCGAAGATGGCCTCGGCGGAGGCGGTGAGGAATTTGGCGTTGGTGATGGAGTTGGCGGCGGCGTTTTTGCGGGCCCACTCGCAGGAGGTTTCCGAGACCTCGACGCCGGCGACCTGCTCGAAGTCTTTTGCCAGAGTTAGGGAAAACAGGCCGGAGCCGCAGTAGGCGTCCACCAGGAACTTCGCGCCACCGGCGGCGGCTTGTTTCGCGACGTAACCGGTGAAGGCGGGCAGGATGAAGGGATTGTTCTGGAAGAAATCGCCGGCGAGGAACTGGAATTTCAAATCGCCGACGTGTTCGGTGGCCACGGCGCGGAAGTCGGTTTCCACGCGGTCTTCGGTGGCGCGGAGCAGGACGGTGGCACCGCGCTTGAAGGTGTTCGCCCGCTTGCGCAGGCCCTCGCGGATGGCGGGCAGCTCGCGGTTGATGACGTCCATGGCGATGGGGCATTGCGGCACGTCGATGAGCGAGGAGCGCCGCCCGAAGGCGAGAAATCCGATGGGGCCGAGGTCGCCGTCTTTGGCCTTTTCAAAGTGCGGGGTGATTTTCGAGCGGTAGTTCCAGATTTGCTCCGACGAGAGGCAGTCGTTGACCGGGAAGGTGATGGCAGCCATGTGCTTCATCAGCTCGCCGACCTGGCGGGTCTTCCAGGCGAGCTGCTTGTCGTAGGAAAGGTGCTGGTACTGGCAGCCGCCGCACTCGCCGAAGAGCGGGCAGCCGGGCGCGATGCGGTCGGGCGAGGGGACGAGCACCTCGACGAGATCGGCGTGGGAGCAGTTCTTGTCGTTGCGGAAGACGCGGGCCTTCACGGTTTCCCCCGGCAGGGAAAATGGCACGAATACGACCCAGCCATCGATCCGGCCGACGCCCGCGCCGAGGTTGGTCAGGGCGTCGATGGTGATCTCGATTTCCTGATGGTATTCGAACGGCGTGGGGACAAATTTTTTCGGCGGGCGTGGAAACATGGCGGGCCGGAAGATTGTCCGGCGGAATCCCGGCGGGCAATCGATTTTAGCGGATGCGTCGCGATGGTCTCGAGGCTCCACCGGAATTAGCCGCAAAAGCGCCAGTGTCTCCAGCCCCCGCAAATCGTCAAATCCCGTCCGGCCATCCTGGGAATCAAGCTCCCTGTTGTTCGGGAGATCCGACCGAGATTCTTCTCGCCATTCTCAGGCGAGATCAGCCATTCTCAGACGGGAACGACTATCATGTTCACTCTAAAAATGAAAGCCATCCAGTTGAGCAGGTCGATTGGGGGATTATCGACCGTGCTCGGTCTCTGCTGGCTTTGGGGGGGACTTGTGTCCCCGGTTCAGAGATTCATTGCGGGTGGGTGGGAGTCATTAGATTTCATCTTTTTGTTCGCGGTCATCCCGTTCATGGCGACTCCCGGAGTGCTGTTGACCGTTTTTGGGATCAAATTATACCGCAGCATGAGTCTGGCGTCGCTGAAATGGATCATGGGGGTTTTCGCCTTTTGCGGGGCACTTTGGATTTCATCCGGGCTGTCTTCGCTTTGCGGTGACCTCATTTCAAAGCGGGTTCAGACCGGCATTTTCTTTCTGGTGGGGATCTTCGTGGTGGTGCCGATTTATCTTTTCGCTGTCGGGCATCTGTCACGGATGCTTGGGTTGGGGAAACCCAAAGTGGGGAATCTCTTAGGACGAGGAGTGTTGGCTTTGATCGCTTGGCAACTTTGGACGGTGTTGTCGGACGTTATCCTTGAATATTGTCCGAAGGAGGGGGGGTATGCGTCTGTTCCAGACGGGTCTTGGTCATTGATCGCGCTTTTTATGCCGATCCTCATTTCCTGGGTTTCCTATCGAGTGGTAGTCGCACGGTGGCTTTCCCCGCGGGCCGGGTCGTGCCCGGAGAGCGGGAATGCGTCGAATTCCATTAACTCTCCACTAGACCCGAATACGGCTATGCCACCGCCCAAATAGAAAGCATCGTGCGCGAGGATCTCTTACAAGTCCGCAACCACGGGGTGTGCTTTTACGTGCTTCGTGACGGCGGCTCCCTCTATCTCATGGACTCAGGTTTCATTGGCGGTCCCGCTTGCCTTGATCGTGCGCTTGCCCGCCGAGGATGGACCGGGGTTCCGATCCGCGGAATTGTAGTCACACACGGCCATCTGGATCACATTCTCAATGTCGCGGAATTGGCCCATCGCCACGGGGCTTGGGTCGCCGCTCCCAGGCTCGACCTTGAACACTATGCCGGGCATCCTGTTTATTGTGGTATTTCCCGGATCACTGGTCTTCTGGAGGCTGTCGGCCGGAAGGTGTTGTCATTCGGGGCGTTCACACCTGACCGACTCATTGACGACGGTGACCACCTCGACATCTGGCACGGATTGCGGGCGGTTCATCTTCCCGGACATACCTCTGGCCATACCGGATATTTCTGCGAGAGCCTGGGCCTTCTTTTCTCCGCCGACCTCTTCGCCGGTTTTTCCCGGTTCAGTCACTTGCCGCCCGCGTTTTTCAACCAGGATTCGGCCCGGATTCTAGCGAGCCTCAAGCGCGCGCTCGGTCTGGATCTGACCGGAGTCCTTCCCAACCACTGTGATCGCGCCAGCCCGGAAGAGCATCTCGTGCGTCTTCAGGGTCTCGCCCGGAATTCATGTTCCGATCTAAGAAAATTCTGACTTTTTCTTCTGAAGTTTTTGGCTACCGTCCTTCCATTATGTCCGTTCTCGTAATTAAAGCATTTCCGGATCATCTGCACGCCCGCTTGATGCAAACGGCGGCTGCGCATCGGCGTTCCGTTACCGAGGAAACCATCCATCTGCTCGAAAAGGCCCTGACGGGTGAAAATTTGACTGGCGAGGTTTCTGGTGCTCAGAGGACGCCGCAGGGGTCTTATTGGGCAAACCGCAAGCTGGTTCCTGAGTATGAGGCCGCTCTCGAGGCGGGGGCTTTTTCCGGTGGCTGCGATTCCTCGGTGGTGGTTTCGGAGGAAAGAGACGCCCGATGATTGCCGCCTATTACGACACGAACTACCTCCTAAAACTCCAGTTTAGGGAAAATGGCTCTGCTTAAGTCTCATGCCACGCCAGTGAGGTGTATGTCATTTACTGCTCACTTCTGGGTCGTGCCGAATTCGGTTCGGCCTGCCACCGCAAGGTGCGCGAGGGGCAAGCGACATTGGCACAATTGAAGGCCATGTTGGCTCAAACCCAGTCGGACGCAGCGTCCGGAGCGTTGCAATAGCTGCCAGTCTCGGAATCGCAAATCGAAAACGTGGAATCCGTCTTCAGCTCGGCCCCGGCTGATACCTATCTTCGTGCTGCCGATGCGATGCATCTTGCTTGTGCCGCAGAACACGGCTTCACAGAAATTCACTCGAACGACCGGCATTTGCTCGCCGCTGCTCCGTTGTTCGGATTGAAAGGGGTGAATGTGATTTCCTGATGATTTCTGGCCGTGTTCACTGGTGGGGTTGTTGACAGCGGGTGAGGCATGTCAGGTGATCATCCCCGCGACGGTGGCGGAGAGGTAGGACGCCAGTGTGCCGCAGAGCAGCGCCTTGAGGCCGAGCTTGGCGAGCTCCGCCCGCCGCTCGGGGCACCGATGCCGCCTCTTGTCCTTTGGCTGTCCTTTCGCTTCCGGGTCTGAAGACCCGGGCTCCGGCGGGTGGACTCCGGCGTCAATAGTCCCGCTTCAGCAGATGCGTCGCGATTTCCCGCAGGCGTGTCGCTTTGGTGCCAAAGGGGGTGACCGCGTCCATGGCCGCCCGGGTGAGCTTGGCGGCTTCCTTGCGCGAGGCTTCCAGGCCGAGGATGGCGGGGTAGGTGGATTTCTCCACAGCCGCGTCCTTGCCGGCGGTTTTGCCGAGGACTTCGGTGCTTTGGGTGACGTCGAGA
>JBIHZT010000654.1:0-2583 GCA_044240265.1 Luteolibacter sp.
GACCCACTTCAGGACGGACGTCACCTCGCCCTTTTCGAGAGCCAGCCTGGCCTCCAGCACGACCGGCCCGTCTAGGGCGTCACAATGCGCCCCGGCAGGGCTAACGAAAATGGACTGAAGAAATATTACTCCGAGGAGCGAGACAAATGATTTGGTTTTCATGGGGGGTGGAATGTTTGTTTGGATTCAATCTGCTTCGAGTGTCGATAAATCACCTTCGGGCAATCCCAGTTCGCGGGCCTTGAGCAGGCGGCGCATGATTTTCCCGCTGCGGGTCTTCGGCAGGCTTTGGACGATGGAAAGCTCCTTGGGGGCCACGGCGGGACCCAGGCGCTTGCGGGCGAAGCCAATCAGTTCGAGGCGCAGTTCTTCACTAGCGGCATGGCCGTCCTTGAGCGTGACGAAGGCTTTCACCAGCTCACCGATGAGCGGGTCGGGCTTTCCGATCACGCCGGCTTCGGCCACGGCAGGATGCTCCATCAGCGCGCTTTCCACTTCGAAGGGGCCGACCATGTGGCCGGACGTCTTGATGATGTCATCGGCCCGGCCGACGAACCAATAATAGCCGTCGGCATCGCGCTTCGCCAGGTCCCCGGTGAGATACCAACCGCTTGCGAAGCATTTCTCGTAGCGGGCATCGTCATGCAGGTAGCCGCGGAACATGGACGGCCAACCGGGCTTGAGCGCAAGCTCGCCCTCGACATCGGATTCAGTGATCACTTCCACGCCATCATGCACACGGCGGACGATGGCGGCCTCGATCCCGGGCAGGGGCTTGCCCATGGAGCCGGGGCGGATGGCCATGGATGCGTAGTTGGCGATCATGATGCCGCCCGTCTCCGTCTGCCACCAGTTGTCGAGAATGGGCAGGCCAAGCGCGTTTTTCCCCCAGACCACGGCCTCGGGATTGAGAGGCTCGCCGACGCTGTGAATCAACCGCAGCGCGCCGAGGTCGTATTGTTTCCGGGGTTCGCCCGGGATACGCATCAGCCGCCGGATGGCGGTGGGAGCGGTATACCAGACGGTAACTTTCTGATCCTGGAGGATGGAATACCAGCGGGCGGCGTCGAAGTCCGCCTCGTCCACGAGATTGGTAACACCTAGCAGAAGCGGGGCGATGATACCGTAGGAAGTGCCGGTGACCCAACCGGGATCGGCGGTGCACCAGAAGATGTCTTCGGGATGCAGGTCGAGCACATACTTGCCGGTGATGTAATGGGTGAGCACTGCCTGGTGGACATGCACCGCGCCCTTGGGCATGCCGGTGGTGCCACTGGTGAAATGCAGCAGTGCCATGTCTTCCGGATCAGTCGCTGGGATGACGAATCTCCTGGAGGCCTCCGACATCAACCGCGGCAGCGAAAGGGTGTCATCATCCTGGTCGCGGATGGCATCCACCAGCAGGACGTATTGCAAGTTCGGTAGCCTCGCCCGCGAGGCGGCGATCTTTTTCCGGTAGAGTTCCGAGGTGGTCACCAGCACCTTGGCATCACCGCGGAGGATGCGCTGGCAAACCGGTTCGGGGCCGAATTGGGAGAACAGCGGACAAAAGACGGACGCGTTTTTCAAGGTGCCGAGGGCGGCCAGATAGAGTTCGGGAATGCGGCCTGTGAGCGAGAAGACACGCTCGCCTTTTCCCACGCCTAGGTGGCGGAGGACATTGGCGAAACGCGCCGTCTCACGGGCGAGCTCGAAGTAGGATAGATCGAGCGACGTGCCGTCCTTGCCAAGCCAGCGAATCGCGGTGTGAAGGGCGAGCGGTCCGGCCGCGTGGCTGTCCACGGCTTCGTGGGCGATGTTGAGGCCGGTGTCTTCCGGCAGGCCTTGCAACTGGTTGCGGACGTCATCCCACGAGAACCCCCGGCGCGTCGCTTCGTAATTGGCAAGATTCGGCGCGATACGGGGGGATTTCGTGGGTGGGTAAGTGATCATTTCGGATTCTCCAGTTCTGCGTCGGGAATTGTTAATGCGTGTGAGACTCTTCTTGCGGCAGCTCGGCCGGGGGTGCCGGAGGTGCCGGAGGCTTTGGCTTTGGCGGTGATTTGTATAACTCGACCAGGCGCGTCACGACGGCGGCCATCGCCTCAATCTTCTGGCTTCCGAGAGAGCCGTTCATCGCAGCGACGAGCTTGTCGAGTTCCGCGATCTGCTCGTCGCGCTGGCGGTTCATTGCTGCTCTATTCTTCATCATTTCGCACATCTCACATTTGGGGGGCGGCGGTTGCGCCATGAGCGGCGGGCAGCCGAGCGCGAGGATCAGTGCGATGGCGGCGATTATTGGAGTTTTCATGGAGTTGCGACTTCAACGAGTCATTTGGTTTGTGTTGCTAGAGCGCGTTCCTTCTCGATGATTGCGAGGGTTGTCTTGAGCACCGTGTCGGGATTGAGGGAGATGCTGTCGATCCCTTGCTCCACGAGGAATCGTGCGAATTCCGGGTAGTCGCTCGGGGCCTGGCCGCAGATCCCGATCTTGCGGCCATTTTTCCGGCAGGCGGTGATGGCTTGCGCGATCATCGATTTCACGGCGGGGTTCTGCTCGTTGAAGATCGGTGCCACGATCTCGCTATCGCGGTCCACGCCGAG
>JBIHZT010000099.1:0-9142 GCA_044240265.1 Luteolibacter sp.
AGCACGAAGCCGGGGCGGTCCTTCGGGGTGAAGGTGATTTTCCGGTCGCCTAGCAGGGCGGTAAGGATGCCCTTGAGATCGTAGAGATCGGCGGGGCGGTCGGCTTGGGACCAGCCGGTGGGTTGGGCGGAACCTGAGAGAAGGACGGCGAGCGTTTCACTTTCCTGGTCCTTGGCTTTGCCGCCGCCGGCGTTGCGGAAGACGCGGCCCATTTCGAAGAAGCGCAGGGACTTGGCCTGTTGGCGGACGTTTCTAGCTGCGGAGGCGATCAAGCCGGGGACGATGCTCGGACGCATGACGGCGTGGTCTTCGCTGAGCGGGAGTTTCACGCGGATGACGTCGCCGTCCTGCATCGGGCGCAGCGGCAGGATGTCGGAGACCTGGGCGTCGGAAATAAGTTTGATGGTCTGGCACTCGTGCAGGCCGAGAGCGGCGAGGCGGCGGCGGAGGACCATGTCGGCATCGTAAGCGGCATCGACCGGGCTGGCGGGGACGAAGGTGCCTTGGAAACGTGATGGCACGTTGGCCAAGCCGTGGACGCGGGCGATTTCCTCGACGAGATCGATGTGGCGCTGGAGGTCGGCGCGGAAGGAGGGGACGTCCCAAGTGCCGTCGGCGAGCTTGGTCAGGCCGAGGCGGGTGAGGATTTCCTCGGCGTCTGCCAGGGCGATGGAACCGCCCATGAGCTGGTCGAGTTTTTGCGCGTCGAGCGTGACGGACTTCACGACGACGGGGGCTTCACCGGCGACTTGGGTGGTGGCTTCGGCGGTGCCGCCTGCGATTTCGAGGATGAGTTTGACGGCGAAGGCGGAGGCGGTGACGACGCCCGCAGGATCGACGCCGCGCTCGAAGCGGTAGGAGGAATCCGAGGTCAGGGCGGTGCGGCGCGAAGTGCGGCGGATGCCTTGCGGAGTGAAATAGGCGGACTCCAACAGGATGTCGGTGGTGGTTTCGGTCACGCCGCTTTCGGCTCCGCCCATGACGCCTGCCAGGGCGAGGGCGGCGCCGGATTCGTCGGAGATGAGGAGGTCGTCCGGGGTGAGGACATGGGTGGATTCATCGAGCGCGAGGAAGGTTTCGCCGTCGGCGGCGTTGCGGACGACGATGCTGCCGGTGAGTTTCGTGGCGTCGAAGGCGTGCAGCGGCTGGCCGAGTTCGTGGAGCACGTAGTTCGTGACATCGACGATGTTGTTAATGGGGCGCAAGCCGATGGATTCGAGGCGCTGCTTGAGCCAGGCGGGCGATTCCTTGATGGTGACGCCGGAAATTTTGATGGCGGTGTAGAGCGGGCAGGCAGCGGTGGCGTCGATGCGGATGCTGTTGGCGGCAGCTGTTTCGCGGGACGGGATTTCCAGCGGGAGCAGCGGGGTTTTGAGCAACGTGGCAAGCTCACGGGCCATGCCGCGGTGGCTGAGGAGGTCGGGGCGGTTCGGGGTGACTTCGAGTTCGAGCAGGGTGTCGGAGTCGAAGAGTTGTTTGACGGGTTTGCCGACTTCCGAGTCAGGCGGAAGGATGAGCAGGCCGTTTTCGCCTTCCGGCAGGCCGATTTCGGCGGCGGCGGCGAGCATGCCTTTGGATTCCACGCCGCGCATCTTGGTCTCGCCGATGGTGAAGCCGCCGGGAAGCTCCGCGCCGGGAAGGCAGCAGGGAACTTTGTCACCGACCTTGTAGTTTTGCGCGCCGCAGACGATCTGGCGGAGCTGGCCCTCGCCGGCATCGACTTGGGTGACCTTGAGCTTGTCCGCGTTCGGGTGCTGGACGGCTTCCATGATCTGGGCGACGACGATTCTTTCCGAGGCAATGCCTTTGGAAACGATGCCTTCGACTTCGACGCCGGCGAAGGTGAAGAGGTCGTCGATTTCCTTGATGGATTTGCCGGATAGGTCGAGGTGGGTGGCGAGCCAGTTGAGAGAGATGTTCATGGGAAGAGGATTGGGGATCAGGGATCGGAGATCGGGGATGGAAGAGGAAGAATTTGCCGTCAGCGGTCTTCGTTGTGGTGGGTTTCCACGCCGCGGGTGAAGAGATAGATGGATTTGGATAGTTGGTTCAGTTGCTCGTGGAGCGAATGAAACTGCTCCTCATCCCGCAGGGACCCGGTTTCGAAAAGAGTTTCCAGGTGATCCACGGTTTCGAGGGCGGAACCATAGGAGTAGTCGAGAAAACGGAGGTATTCGGCCTTATGACGACGGCGGCCGTATCCTTCCACAATATTGGATTTCACGGATTTCATGCTGCGCCGGATCTGACTGCCTTCTTCGTAAAGTTCATGCTTTGGCAGCGACACCAAGGTCATACGATGAATCTCAATCACCAACTCACGAGCGATGATCCAGATCCTCAGCTTTTTGTAACCCAGAGAGTCCGATTCCATAATCTTCTATCTACCATCTCCAATCCCCTATCTCTTCTTAGGCGAATTGTTTGAGGAAACGGGCGTCGTTTTCGATGAGGAGGCGGATGTCCTTGATGCCCCAACGGATCATGGCGAGGCGGTCGAGGCCCATGCCGAAGGCGAAGCCGGTGACCTTCTCGGGGTCGAAGGCGTTGTCCTTGCGGGACTTGTTGATGGATTCGAAGACGGCGGGATCCACCATGCCGCAGCCGGCGACTTCGATCCAACGCGGGACCTGGCCCTTGATGGTGAGTTTCACGTCGATCTCGAAACTCGGCTCGGTGAAGGGGAAGAAGTGCGGGCGGAATCTAACTTCTGTGCTCGGGCCGAAGAGTTCGTGGAGGAAATATTCGAGCGTGCCCTTGAGATCGGGAAGGGAGACGTCCTCGCCGATGTAGAGGCCTTCGAGCTGGTTAAAAACGGAGAGGTGGGTGGCGTCGATCTCGTCGCGGCGGTAGGCGGAGCCGGGGGCGATGATGCGGATCGGCGGCGTTTGCGTTTCCATGGTGCGGATTTGCACGCTGGAGGTGTGGGTGCGGAGGAGTTTTCCGGAGTCGAAATAGAAGGTGTCTTTTTCGTTACGCGCCGGGTGGTCGGCGGGAGTGTTGAGGGCGTCGAAGCAATGGAACTCATCCTCGATTTCCGGCCCGTCGGCGAGGGCGAATCCCATGCGGCGGAGGATGCCGATGGCTTGGTCGCGGATCAGCGTGAGCGGATGCAGCGAGCCGGCGTGAACCTGGCGGGCGGGCAAGGTGACGTCGATGCCGGCGAGCGCGGCGCGGTCGGCGATTTCGCGGAGGGCGAGTTGTTTTTCCTCGAGCGCGGCGGTGATGGCGGTGCGGGCGGCGTTGAGGAGCTGGCCGACGGCGGCTTTGTCCTCTTTCGGCACGTCCTTGATGCCGGCGGCGACGAGGGTGAGCGTGCCTTTTTTGCCGAGCACGGCCACGCGGGCGTCGTCGAGCGCGCGCTCGTCCGCGGCGGCGGTGATTTGCGCAAGCGCTTCAGTTTGGATGGCTTCGATTTGCTCCTTCATGGGAAAGGGGTCGGAAATAGACACAAACCCGGCATCGGTCAAAGCCAAGCTGCGGGCGGTCGCTCAACCGCTCTCGAAGTAAATGAACAAAAACACCGTTCTTTCATGAAGAACGGTGTTTTTGGATGAGGGATTCAATTCCCGGGTGCCAATCAACGCACGACGCGCGCGCCGCCGCCGCCGATTTGTTTTTCGACCTCCTTGCGGGTGGCCATCGAGGTATCGCCGGGCGTGGTGGACGCGAGCGCGCCGTGGGCTGCCCCGTATTCCACGGCCTTTTGCGCGTCGTTGAACTCCATGAAGCCGAACTGCACGCCGGATGCGAACGAATCACCGCCGCCAACGCGGTCCATGATTTCGAGGTCGGGGTATTTGCGGGATTCGTGGAATTTCCCGTCGTGCCAGAGAATGGCGGACCAGTCGTTGACGGTGGCGGTCTTCACGCCGCGCAGGGTGGTGGCGGCGACCTTGAAGTTCGGAAATTCCGTCACCGCGGTCTCGATCATCGCCTTGAAGGCGTCGAGCTCGATGGTGGAAATGTTGTGGTCCACGCCTTTGACCTCGAAGCCGAGCGAGGCGGTGAAGTCCTCTTCGTTGCCGATCATGACATCGACGTATTTGGCGATCTCACGGTTCACTTCCTGGGCTTTGGCGAGGCCGCCGATGGTTTTCCAGAGCGACGGGCGGTAGTTGAGGTCGTAGGAGACGACGGTGCCGTATTTGTTAGCGGCCTTCACGGCCTCGACGGTGAGGGCGGCGGTGGTTTCCGAGAGCGCCGCGTAAATGCCGCCGGTGTGGAACCAGCGCACGCCGAGTTTGCCGAAAATGTGGTCCCAATCAACGTCGCCCGGCTTGAGCTGGGAAGCGGCGGTATTGCCGCGGTCGGGATTTCCCACCGCGCCGCGCACTCCGAAGCCGCGCTCGGTGAAATTCAAGCCGTTGCGCACGTTGCGGCCGATGCCGTCGTCCTCGCGCCATTGGATGAAATCGGTGGCCACGCCGCCCTGCATGATGAAATCCTCGATCAGGTGGCCCACCTCGTTATCGACGAAGGCGGTGACGACGGCGGTCTTGTAGCCG
Source organism: Luteolibacter sp. (assembly GCA_044240265.1). Taxonomy (GTDB): domain Bacteria; phylum Verrucomicrobiota; class Verrucomicrobiia; order Verrucomicrobiales; family Akkermansiaceae; genus Luteolibacter. The sequence goes on from JBIHZT010000099.1 coordinate 4,509, forward strand.
AAGCATTTCCGCAGGCCACGCGAGGTGTTGTACTCGCCGCCGCCTTCCCAGGCGGTGAAATGGCGGGCGGTGCGGATGCGGCCCTCGCCGGGATCCAGGCGGAGCATGACTTCACCCATCGAGATTTGGTCGAAGGTGCATTCGGATTTAGGTTTGATGGTCAATGGCATGGCTTTGTTTCTTGGGTGGTCCCGCTGGAGGCGGATTCGGGTTGGGGTGCGTTTGCAGAACCGCATGAAGGCGGCCTTATCCGCAGGCACAAACATTCAAGAGCCCGCGCCCCCCTGCTGTAAAGCGTTTGAAGTCGTAAATCCCGTGGGAACGATGTCTGCGGGGAAATTTTCGAATTCGGCGAAATTTTTCTTGGCAACCCGGTTTTAATCCCTACTCTTCGATCCAGATTAACGAATGCACCTTTCCAAAAAAGCTGAATACGCGCTGCGCGCCACCATCCACCTCGGCATCGCCACCGAAGTCGGCCGCGGCACCATTTCCGGTGCGGAGCTCGCCGAGTCGAACCGCCTGCCGCTGAAATTCGTCGAGCGGATCCTCCAGGAGCTGCGGGAAGCCGGCCTCGTCGAGACCCACCGAGGGAAATTCGGCGGTTACTCGCTTGCCAAGCCCGCTTCCGAAATCGGCATCGGCCAACTCGTCCGGCTGATGGACGGCCGCCTCGCGCCGATCTGCTGCGCCAGTGAAAACGCCTATCAGCCCTGCACCTGTCCGGACGAGGACCACTGCGGCCTGCGCATGATCATGATCGACGTGCGCAACGCCATCGCCGCCATCCTCGACCGCTACACCGTAGCCCAAGTCGTTGAAGTCACCCTGCGGAAAATGCGCCGCGACGGCATCGTCCCGCCTTTCGCCACCGCCGAATCGCTCGCCGCCGCCGGGGCCTCCACCAACCGTAAAGCCGACCCCGCCGACGGATTCCTCGCCGGGCTCTCCCAACTCGCCACTCTCACCACCACCCCCGATGAACACGATCACCTCTGAACGCTCCGCCCCCGACGGCCCCAAGGCCGATTGGCTCGAAGTCGTTCGCCAGAACGTGGCCAATCTCCGCTTCGGCTCGGTCCAGATCACCGTCCACGACGGCCGCGTGACCCAGGTCGAAAGCATCGAGAAAACCCGCTTCGTCGCCTCCCGCGATGACGCCGGTCCAAGCCAGAAATAACATCCCGCACCACGCTCCAAGAGACCGACCGGACCACCGGAGGAATCGACCAGCGCGCAGCCAATCCCGGCGTCATCCACGCCGCGGCTCGCGCATGATCATCCTCCGCCTCCTGTCGGTCTCTTTTTGCGTCCTCAACTCTCCCACGCCCACCGCACCATCGGGGGCTTCCTAACAAACAACTGCGAAAGCTCACCGGAAAACCGGACGCGGACGCTCCGCAGACATCCATGAAAACAACACCACAAAAGCGTCAAACTGAAATCAGCACCCCATCCCGAAAGAACCGCAAAACGGTCCTTGTCCTGAACTATCGCCTGCCGCGTGCTGCCGCGCTGGCCTTGCTAGCCGGACTTCCCGTGCTCGCGTCCGCCCAGGACAACTCCACCGAATTCCTCGAAGCCAGCACCTTCGATAAAATCTGGGGATATGCCAGCCTCTACAAGGATGACACCAATCCCTATCTGGAGGAGTTCAAACTCCGCGGCCGCTATCAGGGACAATACTGGGACGTCGATGCTGATCAAGGCAGCCAGAGCAACTGGGAGGACCGCCGCTCGCGTCTCGGTTTCGATGCCAAACTCTTCGAAAAGAAAATCGAAGTCCGCGCCGACTTCCAAAGCAACGATGGTTTCAATGACGTCTACGACGGTCTCGTCGATGCCTACATCCGCTGGAAACCAAAGTCCTGGCTCAGCATCACCGCGGGTAAAACCAAACCATTGATCGCGCAGTACGACTGGCTCGAGTCCACCAATACCCAGCCCACCTTCGAGCGCTCACAGATATTCAACCAACTCAACGTTAACCGCGCCACCGGCCTCACTGTGGAAGGAACGACCAACGAGTGGATCTGGCGCGCCGGTGTTTACTCGAACGATACGCCCAACAACACCGTGGACCCTGTCAGCAAGGTGGCCTCTGGAGCTTTCGGCGACGGCGAGTTCGGCAATCTCAACGGCGGCACCTCTTTCACACTCGGCGGGGGATATGACTTCAAAAGCCTGATCAATGTCGAAAAAGCCGATTTCCGCCTCGACTGGCTCCACAGCGACCGCGACGCCGACGATCTCGAGATGAGCAAATACAATGACATCGTCACCGCCACCTTCGCGGTGAAGGAGGGCTACGCGGGACTCGTCGTAGAAGCCTTCTCCGCAAGCGGCGGGGATGGAGACAACAGCGATGTGTTCGGTTTCTATGTTCAGCCGACCTACGATATCATCCCGAAGACGCTCCAACTTGTCGGCCGCTACTCCTATGCGACCAGCGAGGGACCGCTCGGTGTGCAAGGCCAATCGCGATACGAACGCAAAGTCGCGGATAACAAAGGATTGGGCGACTCTTATAACGCGATTTATGGCGGAGCCCAATACTTCATCTACGGTGATAAACTGAAACTCATGGCCGGTGCCGAGTGGGCATGGCTCGATGGCGGAAAAGGCGATTCCTACGACGGCTACACCCTCCTCACCGGCATCCGGTTCTCGTTCTAATCAGAAGAACCACCTTCAACTCAAATCTTGTTTCCCATGAAATCAATCAAGCTACTCGCATTTCTCTCATCACTTGTCGCCTCCAGCGTCTTCGCGGACGAACTGCTCAACGTCTCCTACGATCCCACCCGGGAGTTCTATCAGGAGTTCAACTCCGCCTTCGCCAATCAGTGGAAGCAGCAAACCGGCAAGAGCCTCACCGTCAAACAATCCCACGGCGGCTCCGGCAAACAGGCACGCTCCGTCATCGACGGCCTCAGCGCCGACGTTGTCACCCTCGCCCTTTCCGGCGATATCGACAGCATCGCCAAACAGGCTAATTTGCTGCCTAAGGACTGGCAAGCCAAGCTGCCGGATAACAGCTCGCCCTACACCTCCACCATCGTCTTCGTGGTGCGGAAGGGAAATCCGAAGGGAATCAAGGACTGGGGCGACCTCACCCAGTCCGGCGTCAAGGTGATCACGCCCAATCCCAAAACTTCGGGTGGCGCGCGCTGGAACTATCTCGCCGCCTGGGCCTTTGCTAACCGCAAGTTCGGCGGCGACGAAACCAAGGTGAAGGAATATATCCGCGCGCTTTATCAAAACGTGCCGGTGCTCGACACCGGTGCCCGCGGCTCGACCACCACCTTCGCCCAGCGTGGCATCGGTGACGTGTTCCTGTCCTGGGAAAACGAGGCGCACCTGATCGAAAAGGAATTCCCAGGGAAGACCCAGATCATCATCCCGTCCATCAGCATCCTCGCCGAACCCCCGGTCGCGGTGGTTGAGAAGAATGCGAAGAGACACGGCACTGAAGAACTGGCGAAGGCATACCTCACCTACCTCTACAGTGCCGAGGCCCAGGACATCGCCGGCAAACACTTCTACCGTCCGCGCAACGCGAAAGCCCTCGCGAAGTGGTCGAAGAACTTCCCCAAAATCAACCTTGTGACCATCGACAAGGACTTCGGTGGCTGGGCTAAGGCGCAGAAAACCCACTTCGACGACGGTGGCACCTTCGATCAGATCTATAAGAACTAACCGTTGAAATATCCAACCCCGTGGCCGTTCACCGCGGCTGCGGGGTATTCTGCCAGTCTTCCAACCTCCACGCCATGAAAACCAAATTGCTCACCGTCACGCTCGCCACCGCCCTGTTCATGCTAACGGCATGTGACAAGGTGGCCCCCGCCGCGAAGTCCGCCACCGGCCTGCTGAACGTCTCCTACGACCCGACTCGCGAATTCTACTCGGAAGTCAACGAGGTGTTTCGAAAGATCTGGCAGACCAAGACCAACCAAACCCTCGAGATCAAGCAATCTCACGGCGGCTCCGGCAAGCAGGCCCGCTCCGTGATCGACGGCCTCGAAGCGGATGTCGTGACGCTGGCGCTCGCCGGAGACATCGACGTCCTCGCCAAGGAGGCAAAACTCCTCCCCTCCGACTGGCAGGCGAAACTCCCCGATAACAGCTCGCCCTACACCTCCACGATCGTCTTCGTGGTGAGGAAGGGAAACCCGAAATCCATCAAGGACTGGCCGGATCTGGTCAATGGCGGCATCCAGGTGATCACGCCAAACCCGAAAACCTCGGGCGGCGCACGCTGGAACTACCTCGCGGCATGGGCATGGGCTGACAAACAGTTTGCAGGGGATCAGGCCAAGGTGCTCGACTACATGACACGTCTTTTCAAGAACGTCCCCGTTCTGGACACCGGTGCCCGTGGAGCAACCACCACCTTCGCCCAGCGTGGCATCGGCGACGTGTTTCTGTCCTGGGAAAACGAGGCCTATCTGATCGAGAAGGAGTTTCCCGGCAAGACCCAGATCATCTATCCATCGATCAGCATTCTCGCCGAGCCTCCCGTGGCGGTGGTCGAAAAAAACGCGACGAAACACGGCACCACCGAGATTGCGAAGGCTTACCTGGAATTCCTCTATACCGACCAAGCACAGGAAATCGCCGGGAGGCATTAC
>JBIHZT010000655.1:0-2578 GCA_044240265.1 Luteolibacter sp.
CGAACCGTTGCGTGATTTGAGCGATCTTGCGAAAATCGAGGGCAAGGTCGAGCAGGTGTCGCAAAAGGTGATGCCCGCCACGGTGGCGCTGCTTTCGGAAAAAACCCAGTCGTCCGGCTCCGGCGTAATTAACACGGCGGACGGCTTGATCCTGACCGCCGCCCACGTCGTGCAGGGCGCGGACGAGTTGACGGTGGTCTTCCCGGATGGTGAGCAAGTCCCGGGCAAGGTCCTCGGCGCGAATTACTCCAAGGACATCGCGATGGTCCAGATCATGGGCAAGGGGCCGTGGCCGTTCGCCGGCATGGGGGCTTCGAAAACTCTGGCTGCCGGCGACTGGGTGGTCGCGCTCGGCCACTCGGCGGGATTCGATGCGGCACGCACGCCGCCGGTCCGCTTCGGCCGTGTGGTCTCGAAAGGCCCGGGAAATTTCCTCACCACCGACTGCACGCTCATCGGCGGCGACTCGGGCGGTCCGTTGTTCGACCTCGATGGAAAAATCATCGGCATCAACTCCTCCATCGGCGTCTCGCTGACCAACAACAATCACGCCGGCATCGACGGCTTCAAGGAGGACTGGGACCGCATCCGCGCCGGCGAGGCTTGGGGCCGACTTTCGATGAATCCCTTCGCCAACCCGGAAATGCCCGTGCTCGGCATCGCCTTCGGCGAACGGCGTGGAGTAAGAGGCGTGCCCGTGGAGGGCGTAGTGCCGAAATCCCCCTCCGCCGCCGCAGGTGTGCGGGCGGGCGACGTGATCGAGTCGCTCGACGGCAGCACCATCCGCGATGCGAATAAACTCCTGCAGGTGCTCGCGAAAAAGCAGCCCGGCGACACGGTGAAACTCGGCATCCTGCGGGACCGGAAAAATCTCGAAATCGACGTGGTCCTCGCCCGTCGCGAGGCGCTTTTTGAAGAACGATAAAAAATCACAGAAATGAAACCGATTGTTTATCTCGCTCTTGCCCTTGCCTTGCCCCACGCACTAGTCGCCCAGGATGACATTCCGCTGCTCCTGCCGGAAGAACGCCAGGCGGTCGATGACCAGGCGGAGGCGTTCAACCAAGCCATCCAGCCCATCCTCACCGAGGTGGCGAAGTCTACCGTGAGAGTCTGGTCCGGCTCCCGGCGGCTTGCCTACGGAACGGTGGTCGGCGACGGCAGCCGCATCCTCACCAAATGGAGCGAAATCGCCCGCGCGCGGGGTGGACTGCGGGTGGATGCCGGCGAGGAAAGCCGCGACGTGAAGTTGGTGGGAGTCTATGAGGACGAGGATCTCGTTCTGTTGGAAATCGTGGGCAGCCCGCTCACTCCGGTGAAGTGGTCGTTTGAGACACCCAAGCTCGGCGGCTTCCTCGCCGCACCGCAACCGGACGGAAGGCTCGCCGCCTTCGGGGTGGTGAGCGTGCTTGCCCGAAATCTCAAGGAAACGGACCTCGCCTTCCTCGGTGTGATCGGAGATCCGGAGCACACCGGACAAGGTGTCAGGGTCAGGGAAGTGGCGGAGGATTCAGGTGCCCTTGCCGCTGGCATCAGGCCCGGAAATGTGATTTTAAAAGTCGGCGACCGTCCGATTTCCGGGCTGTTGGAGTTGAAAAACGCTCTCACCGGAGTCGCGCCCGGAGCCACGGTTTCCCTGCTGGTGGAGGTGAACGGCGATGAAAAGACGGTGAGCGTGTTGTTGGGCAACCGCCCGAAACTGCCCCAGTATTTCGGCGGCCGGCTTGAGCAGATGGAACGCATGGGCGGCCCGATCAGCCAGGTGCGGGATTCCTTCACCAACGTCATCCAGACCGACATGCGCCCGAAGCCTAACCAGATCGGCGGTCCGGTCGTGGACCTGAAAGGCCGCGTCATCGGCATCACCATGGCCCGCGCCGACCGCACGCGCTCGTTCGTGATGCCCGCCGCCGCGGTGGAGTCATTGCTCAAAAAAGAAGCGGGAAACCCCGCCATCGCGCAAGTCCGCGGACCGGGTGAGCAAGCGCAGTTGCCGACCCGCGGGGCCGCGGCACGTGGTCGTGCCGGAGCCGGCAGTGAGGACCGCCTCCGTCGTCATCTCAACGACATGCAGCGCCTGATGGAACACATGCGTCTGGAGATGGAAGCGCTGGAGCAGCCTTGATCGGGACGGGAGGCGGGCGGCACTCAGGTTCTTGCGAGATCGGCCTGCAGGATTGGCCCGGCACTTGCTTAGAATCTGGACAGCAGGATCGACGTGCCTCTAGTCTCGGCAGGTTCGATAATACAGGGCATCTTCAAAATGAATCGTCTTCGCGTTCTCAAGCTCGGCTGGGAATTCCCGCCACTCATCAACGGTGGTTTGGGGATCGCGTGCCTCGGTCTCGCCCGGGCATTGGCGAAACACGTCAATCTCACCGTGGTCGTCCCGCAATCCTCGCCCGAGGCGGATTTCACGGAATTCGACCTGCGCGGGCTCAACCAACTCAGTCTGGAAACCCTCAAGCCCGCGGAAGACCGCTACCGCTACGAGAGCTTCGCCCAGGTGCGCAATGTCCCGATTTTCCTCGATCCCTACGGCGATGGCGAAATCGCGGGAGATGTCCTCCCCCTCGAA
>JBIHZT010000100.1:0-9123 GCA_044240265.1 Luteolibacter sp.
CCGCCGTTTTCCAAACTCGACATGGTCGCCTGTCGGAATCTGATGATTTATCTGGGGCTGGAGTTGCAGAAGAAGCTCATTCCGTTGTTCCACTATGCTTTGAATCCCAACGGTATCCTGTTTTTAGGCACTTCCGAGGGGGTGGGCGAGTTTGGAGACTTGTTCACGGTGGTGGACCGGCAGGCGAAGATCTATCAACGAAAAGAGGATTCCCACGGGGTGCGGCGGATGGCGATGAGTCGGTTTTTGCCGCCCATGACCGCGGTAGAGGCCGCTTTGCCCCGGCCTGCGTATAAGACCGCCTTTCCGGTGAAGGTGCCATTGCGCGACTTGACGGAGCAGACGCTGCTGCGCGATTTCGCGCCCGCCGCTGTGCTTGTCAACAGCCAGGGAGACATTCTCTATCAACATGGCCGCACCGGGATGTTTCTGGAGTTGGCACCGGGTGAAACGGGTGTGAGCAATATCCTGGCGATGGCTCGCGAAGGACTGCGGCCCGGGTTGTCGACGGCGCTGCGGCGCGCGGCGGCCTCCCGGGAAACGGTGAAGATCCTGGGGGTGAGTGTCAGGACCAACGGCCACTTCAGCCGTGTGGACGTGAGTATCCATCCGGTGACCGCCCCCATGCTCACGCCGCCGGATTCCTTGCTTTACGTGGTGGCGCTGGAAGAGTCGCCGCCGATCGATTCGCAGCAGCCCTCGGCGGAATCCCTCTCGGCGGAGGCGGCCACGGGCGGTTCAGCTGTGCCGGATGCCGAGGCGCGCATCGCTGCGCTCAAGCAGGAGCTGCGGGCCAAGGAGGAATATCTGCAAAACACCCACGAGGAACTCGAATCTTCAACGGAAGAACTCAAGTCCTCCAACGAGGAAATGCAGTCGGTCAATGAGGAGCTACAGTCCACCAATGAAGAGTTGGAAACCTCCAAAGAAGAGCTGCAATCGGTCAACGAGGAGCTCGCCACGGTCAATACCGAACTGCAAACCAAGGTGTCCGATCTGTCGCGGGCGAACAACGACATGAACAACCTGCTGGCCGGCACCGGCATCGGCACCGTGTTTGTTGATCATCAGTTGCGGATTCTCCGCTTCACGCCGGCTGCCAGTGCGATCACCAACATGATCCTGAGCGACGTCGGCCGGCCGGTGGCACATATTGTTTCCAATCTCGTCGGGTATGACAGCCTAATGGAGGATGTAAAATCCGTGTTGAACACGCTGGTTCCCAAGGAGGTGGATGTCCAGACGGTCGACGGGAAGTGGTACACGCTGCGCATTCTGCCATACCGCACCCTCGACAACGTGATCGAAGGCGCGGTGATGACCTTCATCGATGTTACTGAAATGCTGCGGACCCGCGACGAGCTGCGCAGGGCGAACGAGAAGCTCCGCCTCGCCGCAGTGGTGCGCGACGCGAATGAAGCCATCATCGTGCAGGATCTGCACGGTCGCATTCTCGCTTGGAATCCTGGTGCGGTCAGGATGTATGGCTGGACTGAAGAGGAAGCGCTGGCCATGAATCTCAGCGACCGCTTGCCGGCGCATCTCCGTGAAGAAGCTCTCTCTACGGTCATCGAACTTGGAAAAACCGACAATTTCACACCCCGTGACACGCAGCGCCTCACCAAGAAAGGTGACGTCGTCAATATCACGATGATCTGCTCCGCCCTCCTTGATGAAGCCGGCCGGATTTACGCCATTGCAACCGCGGAACGAAGTAGAGTAAGCTAGCAGAACCCAGCGCTATTTATGGACAACGTGCCCCCCCACGATAGCCCCGACGCCCTTTCGGACGCCGCCGAAAAACTGCACCAGCGGGCAGAGGCGGCTTTCCTGAGAAAATTCGCCATGGAGCCGGAACTCAGCATGCCAATGACTCCTGAGGAAATGCAGCGGATGTTCCACGAACTGCAAGTCCACCAGATCGAGCTGGAAATGCAGAATGAGGAGCTGCGTCGGTCGCAGGCGGAAGTGGAGGCCGCGCGCGCCCGTTATTTCGACCTCTACGACCTGGCGCCTGTCGGTTACATCACACTCGACGAGCAGGGAATCATTCGTGAGTCAAACTACGCGGCCGCCGGATTGCTGGGCGTCTCGCGGCGCGGACTTGTGAAGCAACCCATCACCCGGTTCATTGTTTCAGAAGAACAGGACCACTATTATTTGCAATGCAGGCGGCTGCTTGAGACTGGACTCCCTCAAGTGACTGAACTCCGGATGACGGGCCGGGACAGCAAGGAGTTCTGGGCACGCTTGGAAGCTGCTGTTGTGAGATCCGATCTAGGTGAGGTCGAGTTCCGCCTCATTCTCACCAACATCACCGAGCGCAAAAGTGCGGCGGAAGAACTCAAACGGAGCGAAGCGTTCCAGCGGGACATCCTCAACTCGCTGCCCGCGCACATCGCCGTGCTCGACAAGAAAGGAAAAATCCTCGCGGTAAACGAGCCATGGCTGCAATTCGCCCGCGCGAATGGCAATCCGCTGCTTGAGAAAATCGGCCCGGGCGTGGACTACTTCGAGGTGTGTCACACGGCCTGCGGTGACGGCGACACCTACGCAAATGCCGCCGCTGCCGGAATCAAATCGGTGCTCGCGGGAACTCAGATACGATTCTCGCTGGAGTATCCATGCGACGCGCCCGACTGCGCCCGCTGGTTTGCGATGGAAGTGCTTCAGCCGCTGGGGAGTGCCGTCGGCGCCATCGTCGCACACACTGACATCACCGAGAGAAAAAAGGCGGAAGAGGCGCTGGCGCACGAGCAGAAGCTGCTGCGCACACTGGTGGAACTCCTTCCCACCGTGGTCTTTGTGAAAGACCGGGAAAGCCGGTTCATGCTGGCCAACGTCGCCTGCGCCAAATGCATGGGCGCGGCATCGCCGGATGAACTGATCGGTAAGACCGATGCGGATTTCTACCCGCCGGAGGCGGCGGCTGGCATGCGGAATGACGAGCTGGCGGTCCTGGAAGGCAAGCCGCTGGTGAACCAAGAAGTCAACAGGGAGCCCCCCGGCCAATTACGGCAGGTTTTGCTGATTAACAAAGTGCCGCTGCGCGACAGCGACGGCGAAATCATCGGACTGGTCGGTGCCGGATTCGACATCACCGCCCGCAAGCAGGCGGAGGAAGCCTTGCGGGACGCCAACCAGAAACTGCGCCTCCACTTCGAGCAGACGCCGATGGGGGTCATCGAGTGGGACACGAATTTCCGGGTGACCCGGTGGAATCCGGCGGCAACCACGATTTTCGGCTACTCGCGCGAGGAGGCTCTCGGGCGGCACGCGACCTTCATCGTCCCGAAGGCCTACCATTCCATGGTGGATGGGATCATGCGCGCTCTCCTCGAAAAAGCCGGCGGCGAGAGAGCCACCAACGCGAACGTCAGCAAGGACGGCACGCCGATTCTTTGTGAATGGTATAACACGCCGCTTATCGACGAGCACGGCACCGTCGCCGGCATCGCCTCCGTGGTCATGGACATCACCGAACGGACCGAGGCGCAGGAAATGCTCGCTTGGGAGAAAAGTGCATTGGAACTGATCGGCAGCGTGTCTCCGCTGCGCGAGGTGCTGGACCGCTTGATGTTGAGCTTGGAGAAACAAATCCCCGGAGCGCTCTGCTCGGTCCTACTGCTCGATGAAGACGGCGTCCACCTCCGTCACGGCGCGGCACCCAGCCTGCCTGACGCCTACAACCGCGCCGTGGATGGAGTGCCCATCGGCCCTGCGGCCGGCTCCTGTGGCACGGCTGCCTATTTAAAGCGGCAGGTGATCGTCGAGGACATCGCCACGGATCCGTTATGGGCCGACTACCGCGAAGTGGCGTTGAAACATGATTTACATGCCTGCTGGTCCACTCCGGTCCATGACTCCGGCGGAAAAATCCTCGGCACCTTCGCCATTTACTACCGGGAACCCCGCCACCCCGCTGTTGCCGAGCTCGAGATGGTCGAGCGGGCCGTGCATGTGGTGCGCATCACCATCAAGCGCAAGCTGGCGGAGGAAGCCCTCCAGGAAAGTGAAAAAAAATTCCGCGCCCTGTTCGAAAACGCGGGCGATGCCATTCTCATCAGCGAGGGCGACCGGTTCATCGACTGCAATGCCCGCACGCTGGACTTGTTCCACTGCCACTCGCGCGACCAGATCGTCGGGCACTCAATCCACGAATTGTCCTCGATGGTCCAGCCGGACGGACGGCCATCCTCCGAGTCCGCAGTCGAGAAAATTGCCGCCGCGCTCGCCGGCCAGCCACAATTTTTCGAATGGACGCACCGCAGCCTCGATGGGACCACGTTCCCGGCCGATGTGAGCCTGAACCCTGTCGAGCTGGGGGGGAAGCTGCTGGTTCAGGCCATCGTCCGCGACATCAGCGAGCGCAAGCAGGCGGAGGAGGAAATCCGCAATCTCAACGTCGGTCTGGAAAACCGGGTGGCTGACCGCACCCGCGAGTTGCAGGAGGCCAATGCCTCGCTCACCGATTTCAAAGCGGCCCTCGACGAACACGCCCTTGTTTCCATCACCGACTCGGACGGGATCATCACTTACGCCAATGCCAAATTCTGCGAGATTTCGCAATATCCGCAGGAGGACTTGATCGGCCAGGACCACCGGATCGTGAACTCCGGCCATCATCCGGAGGCGTTCTTCCAGGACCTCTGGCAAACCGTCATGAAGGGCAGCGTCTGGAAGGGCGAAATGAAAAACCGTGCGAAGGACGGCTCGTTCTACTGGGTGGACACCACCATCGTCCCGTTCCTCGGCCGCAGCGGCAAGCCGGCCCAGTTCATGGCCATCCGCACCGACATCACCAAGCGGAAGCTGGCGGAGGACGCCCTGCGCGTGAGCGGCGAGCGCCTGCGCCTCGCCACCGAGGTGGCGTCCATCGGCGTGTGGGAGCGCGACATCAAGAGCCAGACTCTCAACTGGGACAGGCGGATGTTCGAAATTTACGGGCTGCCGGAGAACCCCGAGGGTCAGGCGTCCTATCAGGATTGGCGCGCGCGGGTGCTGCCGGAGGATCTCGCCGCGCAGGAATCCCGGCTGGAGCACACCATCGTCACCTGCGGGCGGGACCAGCGCGAGTTCCGGATCGTCCGCGCGTCCGACCATGCCGTGCGCGTGATCCAGGCTGCCGAGATGGTGGTCGTGGGGACGGATGGCCAGGCACTGCGCATGGTGGGCATCAATCTCGACATCACCGAGCGCAAGCGCTCCGAGGACGAAATCAGCAAGCTCAACGCAGACCTCCAGAACCGCGCCGCCGAGCTGCTCGTTGCTAACCAGGAGCTGGAGGCTTTCAGTTATTCCGTCTCCCATGACTTGCGCGCCCCGTTGCGCGCCGTGGACGGATTCTCGCGAATGGTGCTCGAAGACTATGCCGACAAGCTCGACGAGGACGGCCGGCGCAAACTCGGCGTGATCCGCAGTGAGTCCCAGCGCATGGGGCGGCTCATCGACGACCTGCTCGCATTTTCCCGCCTCGGCCGCCAGCCCATCGAGCCCGTCGGGATCGACATGCGGGGACTGGCGCAGGGCGTGTTCGACGAACTGGCCGCGCGCGATCCCACGCGCAACTTGCTGCTTGATTTACAGCCGCTTCCACCCGCCTGCGGTTCGGAGGCACTCGTCCGCCAGGTTTGGGTGAACCTGATTAGCAACGCCATCAAGTTTACCAAAGAGCGTGATCCGGGTATGATTGAAATCGGTTCGAAAACCGATGTGAACGGCGAGCTGATATACTATGTCAAAGATAATGGCGCGGGTTTCGACATGCGTCACGCGGGTAAACTGTTTGGTGTCTTCCAACGGCTGCACACGCAGGAAGAATTCACAGGAACGGGAGTGGGACTTGCACTCGTCCAGCGTATCGTCCATCGTCATGGTGGTCGTATCTGGGCCGAGTCCGAAGTCGGTCGCGGAGCTGCTTTTTATTTTACGTTGCCTAATCAAAACTCATGAAGTCTCCACTGGAAATTTTACTCGTCGAGGACAACCCGCAGGAGGCGGAGCTGACGATCCGTGCGCTGAAAAAGCGCACCCTCGCGAATCATTTCTTCCATGTGCATGATGGTCAGGAAGCGCTCGATTTTCTCTTTGCCAAAGGCCGCTACAAGGACCGTGACGTGCGGGAACTTCCTAAAGTTGTGTTACTTGACTGGAAGCTGCCGAAACTTGATGGAGTCGAGGTGCTGCGCCAGCTCCGCGCCAACAAACAGACCCGGCTGGTCCCGGTGGTGGTGCTGACATCCTCGCGCGAGGAGCGCGACGTGGTCGAGGCCTATCAGCTCGGGGCCAACAGTTATATCGTCAAGCCGGTGGATTTTGAAAAGTTCCTTGAGGTGGTGAGTAATATGATTACGTATTGGCTGTTACTTAACGAATTACCCAGCTTGAAACCATGAGAACTCCTGAAAAAACAGACCTCCGTATTCTCCTGCTTGAAGACTCCGACCTTGATGCGGAGTTATTGATCCGCGAACTCAAGAAGCGCGAGATTTTCTTCGTCTCCCATCGGGTCCAGACGCGAATTGAATTCGCCCGAGGTGTGGCGGAATTCCAGCCCGATCTCATTCTGGCGGATTACAAACTGCCGGGCTTCGACGGCGGCCAGGCGCTTTCGATCGCCAGGCAGAGCTGCCCGGATGTGCCCGTCATCATCGTCTCCGGCGCCGTGGGTGAGGAAACCGCAGTGGAGCTTCTCAAGGACGGCGCGACGGACTTCGTGCTGAAAGACCGGCTCAGCGGGCGGCTCGTCCCCGCGATCCACCGGGCGATGCGGGAAGTGGCGGAGCGGGATTCCCGCCGCCAGGCGGAGGCCGCGCTGCGGGAACTCAACGCGCAGCTTGAGCAGCGCGTCGCCGAGCGCACCCGCGAACTCGCTGCCAAAAACGCCCTCATGGAAGCGGATCTGGAAATGGCCCGCGAACTCCAGATGACCTTCCTTCCCAACCGTTTCCCGACGATCCCGCGTGGCGCGACCCAGGCGGCGAGTGCCGTCAAGTTCTCCAGCATCCTGCATCCGACCAGTTCGGTGAGCGGGGACTATTACAACATCGTTCCCATCTCGGATACCGCCGTCGGTATCTTCATCTGTGACGTGACGGGCCATGGCGTGCGCGCCGCGCTGGTGACTGCCATGATGCGTACGCTCGAAGAACAGCTCAGAGATCTGGCGGCGGATCCTGGCGCGCTGTTCACCCGGATGAACCACTCCTTGCGCGGAATTCTCGGCCAGTTGGGGACCACGCTTTTCACCACCGCTTGTTACGTGATTCTGGACGTCGCCACCGGCCGCCTCACCTTCGCCAACGCCGGCCACCCCAGTCCGCTGGTGGTGCGCGAGGCGACGGGCGAGGTGGAGGTGATCAATGACCGGAATCCCGCCGGTCCCGCGCTTGGCTTGTTCGAAGACACCGAGTATCTCACCCACGAGATCACCGTGGAAGCCGGGGATGTCGTGCTTGCCTTCACGGACGGACTCTTCAAGGCGGCGAACTCGCGGACCGAGGCGTTTGGCACCATCCGCCTGCGCGAGGCCATCCGCCGTCATGCCGGACTGCCGCTGGGCAAACTCATCCAGGATGTCTTCACTGAGGTCGAGACCTTCACGGGTGGGCTGCCATTTACTGATGATGTCTGCGTCATCGGAATGGAAGTCATGCATTTGGAATCGGGCAACCGCAAGCGTCCGCAACACGCGAAGAGCGTCATTGCTTAGAAGGGGAACCCGGTTGAAATGGCCATGGACCCGGGCTATGCTGGATACTGTCGGATGATGCCCGGCACTCAAACCATGAGCACTCCTGAGACCAAGAAATTGCGCGTTCTGCTGCTCGAGGATTCCAATCTCGACGCGGAGCTCACCATGCGTGAGCTCAAGCAGGGCGGGTTGGATTTTGTCTCCACCCGCGTGCAGACGGGTGAGGATTTTCAGCGTGCGATCACCGGGTTCCAGCCCGGTCTCATTCTGGCGGATTTCAAACTGCCCACCTTTGATGGCAGGCAGGCCCTCGCCATGGCGCGGGAAATGTGTCCGGACGTCCCGGTCATCATCATTTCCGGGGCCGTGGGTGAGGAAATCGCTGTGGAATTGCTCAAAAACGGAGCCACCGACTTCGTGCTGAAGGACCGTCTCGCCGGTCGTCTCGTCCCCGCCGTCCAGAGGGCCTTGCGCGAGGTGGCGGAGCGGCAGGCGCGCCGCCAGGCCGAGGCGGACCTGCGCGCGCTCAACGAGCAGCTCGAACAACGCGTCGCCGAGCGCACCCGAGAGCTGTGGGCGAAAAACGCAGTCATGGAAGAGGATCTCGGCATGGCGCGGGAACTCCAAATGGCGTTTCTTCCCCACCATTTCCCGACCCTGCCCCGTGGCGCGGATCATGAGGCCAGCGCGGTGAAATTTTGCAGCATCTTCCACCCCAGCAGCTCGGTGAGCGGGGATTTTTTCAACGTCGTCCGCGTGTCGGATACCGCGGTGGGAGTTTTCATTTGCGATGTGATGGGCCACGGCGTGCGCGCCGCACTGGTGACCGCGATGATGCGGGCGCTGGAGGAACAGCTCGGCGAGATGGCGGACGATCCGGGTGCCCTGCTCACCGAGATGAACCGCGCCCTCCGTGGTATCCTGCGGCAGTTGGGCACCACGCTTTTCACCACGGCTTGCTACGTCATCGTGGATGTGGGAAATGGGCGTATCACTTTTTCAAACGCGGGCCATCCCAGCCCGCTGCTGGTGCATGGTGCCGCCTCCGACGTCGAACCGATCATCGCACGCAGCATGGCAGGTCCGGCTCTCGGACTTTTTGAAGACGTGGAATATCTCACCCATGAGCTTCCGGTGGAGCAGGGGGATCTCATCCTAGCCTTCACCGACGGGCTCTTCGAGGCCGAGAATGCGAACGCCGAGGCCTTCAGCATCGTCCGCCTGCGCGAGGCGGTCCGTCGGCGCAAGGGGATGCCGCTCGGGCAGTTGATGGAGGATGTTTTCAAGGAAATCGAAAACTTCGCCAATGGTCGCGTGTTTTCCGATGATGTCTGCTTCGTCGGCATGGAGATCTCCCGCCTTGAGTCCGACCTGCAAAGACGTCTGGCATAGTGGGGGAGATGCTAACTTTCCCGCCATTGACAGCGCGC
>JBIHZT010000101.1:0-9089 GCA_044240265.1 Luteolibacter sp.
CCAGGACGCGGCTTGATTATTCAAGGAACGCTTCCAACGCAGCGGCGAGATCCTCATCCGCCCGCAACAGGACGGCGTCGATTGGCAGAATCACCCCATCGCGATCCCGCAGGAAATTGGCTGGATGTGCATCGAAGACTCCCACTTGATCGAGATCGCGGTAAAAAGAAAGTGATCCGCGGTGGCCTGCGGTAAATCCCGGCATCAGTGAAAACCGACGGGCGTTGAAATAAGCGATCATTTCCTCCGCGCTACAAGCCTCTCCGACGATGGTGGGTTGCGTGGTCACCACGACCAGCCCTTCGGATTCACGCGTCACGCCAACCAAGCGGATGTCGTCATCGAAGATTTGGTTGGCGAGCAGCAATCGCTCCAGATACTCGGCCGGCAGGGCGTGAGTCAGCGTCGGCTGGTCGTTTACCAGAATCACTGTGAAGCCATAACGCCCAGGGTAGGTGGCCTTGTGAAAAAGGTCTTCCTCGGGGCGAACCCGGTGTTCTTCGCCGCCCTTGATAATCCCACGAAGAGCATCAGCGGCATTCAGCCAACAACCGACTTCATTGGCCCAGATTTCAAGGTCTCTTTCTTGGCGGCCTTGAAGAATTCTTCGCTCGCTTGCCGATGCTCTTCCATTTGTTGACGTAGTTCCTCCAAGCTGACTCGCGGCTGATTGTAGCGCGCTTTTAGCGTTTCTTCCCGGCTCAGGTTGACGATGGCTTTCATGGTCGGACACGTGATTACCCCCGTAAGATAGCCGGAAACCTCGAAATGGCGATTTCAAATTCCGAACCGCTTGGAGAACACCCGGTCCCCGACGAAAAGGCCTTCGCTTCACATCCGTGCTTGTTTTCGCTCGAAAACCAGCCATAGCCTCGCCGCCCGACGCGACAGAAGAACTGACGAGGCGGAATTTAGACTTATATTTGACCATGGATACGCCTCCTTTCTCCGAACTCGGGTTGCCCGATACTCTGCTCGCCGCCATCGAAACTCTCGGCTACGAGCGCCCATCTCCCATCCAGGCGATGAGCATTCCCCCCGCCCTGCTGGGCAAAGACCTGGTCGGCTTATCCGCCACCGGATCGGGAAAAACCGCCGCTTTCACGCTTCCCGCCCTCGCCAAGCTCGACGTCAAACTCGCTTACCCACAAGTTCTTATCCTCTGCCCGACCCGCGAACTCGCGGTGCAGGTATGTGAGGAAGTCCATCGCCTTGGTGCGAAAATGCAGGGCCTTCAAGCAACTCCGGTTTACGGCGGCGCACCGATCGACCGCCAGCTCCGCGCCCTGCGCAACGGTGCGCAGCTCGTCGTCGGCACCCCCGGACGCTTGCTCGACCACCTTCGCCGGGGCAGTTTCGATGCTTCCCGCATCAAGATGGCCATTCTCGACGAGGCCGACCGCATGCTGGACATGGGTTTCAAGGACGAGATGGACGAGCTTCTCGCAGCCCTTCCTCCGGACCGCCAAACGCTGTTCTTCTCCGCGACGATGAACCCGGGCGTTTCCCGACTCATCCAGAAATTCGGCAACAGCCCGGAAATCATCGAGATCCAGCAAAAAGCCCGCACCGTTTCCACGGTCGAGCAGTCGTATTTCGAAGTCCGCCAGCGCTCCAAGGTCGAGGTGCTTTCCCGCATCCTCGACATGAACCCGCCGCGCCTCGGCATCGTCTTCTGCAATACGAAACGCTCGGTCGATGAATGCACGGAAGACCTCGTCAACCGGGGTTACGCCGCCGACCGCCTCCACGGCGACATCACCCAGCAAATGCGCGAGCGCGTGCTGAAGCGTTTCCGCGACGGAGCTGTGGAAATCCTCGTCGCCACCGACGTCGCCGCCCGCGGCCTCGACATCGATGAAATCGACATCGTCTTCAACTACGACCTGCCCACCGACCCGGAAGACTACGTGCACCGCATCGGCCGCACCGGCCGCGCCGGACGTTCGGGACGCGCGGTTAGCTTTGTTTACGGCCGTGAGATCTATCGTCTGCAATCGATCGAGCGCTACACCCGCCACGTCATCAAGCGCGAGCGCATCCCGTCCGTCGAGCAAGTCGAAGGACGCCGCGCCGACTTGATTTTCGACGACCTGAAGGAACGCCTCGAGTCCGGAAAATTCGAGAACTATCAGGACAACATTGACCGCCTGCTCGAACAAGGCCACACGCCTACCGACATCGCCGGCGCGCTCGTCACCATGATCCGCGAAGCCAGCGGCCGCGAAGGCGGTGCCATCGAAGAAGACCGCGAACCGGAACGCCCGGCCCGCCGCGAGAACGTCCGCCCGCAGCGTGACGACCACGGCAGCCACCAGCGCGACGACCGCGGCCCGCGCCAAGAACGCTTTGAACGCGCTCCGCGCGGAGAAATCCAAGGCACCGAAGCCGGCATGACCCGCCTGTTCCTCTCGCTCGGCAAGACCCACGGCGTGATGGCCAAGGAAATCGTCGGAATGCTCTATCGCGAAGTTGGATTGCCGGATGGCTGCCTTGGCCGCATCTCGCTTTTCCCGAAACACTCGCTGGTCGATGTCCCCGAGCAATTTGTCAGCCAGGTGATGGACCGCACCCGCAACGCCCGCCTCCGCGGCCGCCCGTTCCGCATGGACGTCGACCGCGGACCCGGCGACCGCGGCTGAACCAAATTGACTTAGTCCACTTTTCGCCCTATGGGTTTCAGCGTGAAAACGATTACCACCCACGAGGCGAAAACCCATCTTTCCCGCTATCTGGCGGCGATCGAGCAGGGCGAGGAGTTCATCATCGCCCGTGGCAAAAAACCGGTGGCGATCTTGAGCCCGATTCCGAAGGAAATCCCGAAGCGCAGGCCCAAAGTCGGAGAGACCTTGGGGCCGCGGATGTCCGTTCCGGATTCCGCCTTCGCTCCGCTCACTGACGATGAACTCAAGGAGTGGTACGGGGAATGAAGGTGCTGTTGGACAGCTGCACGTTTCTATGGCTTGCCATGGAACCTGAGAAACTTTCACCGCTCGCGGTCGCTACGATCAACGACGAGGCAAACCAACTTTTTCTCAGTGATGTCAGCTTGTGGGAAATCGCTCTGAAGAATCACGCGGGGAAACTGCCCTTGCCGGACAGGCCGGCAATTTGGCTGCCGGAACAACGTGCGTTCCACCAACTGACTCCAGTCGCCATCATCGAGTCCGCGGTTTTCCTGACCTCGGATTTGCCACGGATCCACAACGACCCGTTCGACCGGCTGATCGCCGCACAAGCCATTGAAAACAATTTCACGCTCCTCTCCCCCGACCGGCCGCTCTCGCTGCTCGGAGCCAACCGGATCTGGTAGTCCACGCAAATGACAGACCTATCAGGAAACCCGCGGCGTTTCGTTCTCTTCACGGTCTTCTACAACGCCCGGGCTTACTACCCGGTGTTGGCGATCCTGTTTCTCGACCTCGGTCTGACACTCGATCAGTTCGTCCTGCTCAACCTGATCTGGGCGGCGACGATCTTCCTGTTCGAGGTTCCGTCGGGAGCGCTGGCCGACACCATCGGCAGGAAAAAACTGCTCGTCACCGCGGCGGTGCTGATGGTGGTGGAAATGTCCTGTCTGTTGTTAGCACCAAGGAATGGCGGAGCCCTGCTCCTCACCCTGTGCATCGTGAACCGAATCTGCTCCGGCCTGTCCGAAGCCTGTGCCAGCGGCGCGGATGAGGCGATGGCCTACGACTCCCTGCCGGAAAACGAGCGGGCAGGCGCGTGGGACAAACTACTAGCGACCACGATGCGTTGGCGTTCGCTCGGATTTGTCATCGCGATGGTGCTTGGCGGTTTGCTCTACGATCCGGTTCCAATCAACCGGCTGCTGCCGGCGAATCTCCATCTATCCGCGGACATCGCGCACCGACTGCCTGTCGCCGTCGTGTTTTGCCAGGCACTGGTATGCCTCATTGTCAGCCTGCGGATGGTCGAGCCACCACGCCATGCGGTGGGCAGCACTTTCAGAAGTGCTTTCAAGCTCACCTTGGAGACGGCTCGCTGGGTTTTCACCAATCCCAAAACTTTGGTAGTCGTGGTGATCGGCCTGACCATCGATTCGATCGTTCGTAATTTTGCCACCATCACCAGCAGCTATTACCGACTCATCGAGCTGCCGGAGTGGACCTATGGATTCATCGGCGCGGCGCTCGGTTTGCTCGGCTGGTTTGTGCCGGGCATCGCCACGCGACTGAACAACCGCTTCAGCACGCTGGGAAACCTTGCCATAGCGGCCGGATTGGCGCTCCTCGGACTCGCCGCTCTCGTTCCAGCATGGCCGTTGTATGGAATCCTCCCCGCAATGTTACTCATGACGATGATGGGATACCTTGGCTTCACCGTCAGTCGGGCGCTCCATGCCGAAGCGGAATCCGCCAAGCGCGCCACCGTTCTCTCGGTCAAAGGCCTCGCGTTCAATCTCGGTTACGGACTCTTCAGTCTCGGATTCTCAAGACTGCTCGCCCATTTCCCGGACCAACCCGCCGGCGCGGCGCTCCGCAGCGCTCTGTTTTGGCAGGTTCCCGCCTTCGCGGCCGTGACGCTGCTGCTGTTTGCTTCCGCGAATTTTCTGCGGAAACGCAGCGTGTAACGCCTCAGGGCACCTCGTTCCGATCTTCAGCCACTTCTGCCAGCCTTCGGGATTGAGCAAGATCCTTTCTGGACAACGCACCGCCGCGTCTTAGTTTTCACGCACTTACATTGCACCCATGGAAATCCCGAACGACTTCAGCAATCAGCTCCCACCCGATGACGTCGCCGCCATCGATGAACTCGGAAAAACCTACCAGGCCTTCCGCGCCGAGCTCGCCAAAGCCATCGTCGGCCAGGAACTGGTCATCGAACAACTCGCCATCTGCCTCTTTGCCCGCGGCCACGCGCTGTTGATGGGCGTCCCGGGATTGGCGAAAACCCTGCTGGTTTCCTCCGTCGCCCAGACGTTCGACCTCTCCTTCAACCGCATCCAGTTCACTCCGGATCTGATGCCCGCTGATATCACCGGCACCGACATCATTCAGGAATCCGGCGTCGGTGGACGGCGCGAGTTCCAGTTCATCAAAGGCCCGGTCTTCGCCAACATCGTGCTCGCCGACGAAATCAACCGCGCCCCGGCGAAAACCCAGTCCGCCATGCTGGAGGCAATGCAGGAAAACAAGGTCACCGTACTCGGCAACACCTACACGCTGCAACCACCGTTTTTCGTGCTCGCCACCCAGAATCCGATCGAACAGGAAGGCACCTACCCGCTGCCGGAAGCCCAGCTCGACCGCTTCATGTTTCTCATCGAAGTCGGCTACCCCTCTTCGGCCGAGGAAAAGGAAATCGCCCGCGCCACCACCGGCACCGCCCGCCAAGTCCTCAGCCACTTGCTGGACGGGGAAAAAGTCATCGCCTTCCAACAACTCGTCCGCCGCGTCCCGGTGCCCGAGCATTTATACGACTACGCGGTGAAAATCGTCCGCAAAACCCGCCCCGGCGAACCTGAGTCGCCCCAATGGATCAAGGACACCGTCGGCTGGGGAGCCGGCCCACGCGCCGTGCAATATCTCATCCTCGGCGCGAAATCCCGTGCCGCCCTCCGCGGCGCTTACATGGCGTCGCTCGAAGACCTTGAAGCCATCGCCTCATCCGTGCTTACCCACCGCGTCATCACGAACTTCTCGGCCGAATCACAGGGCATGACCTCCAAGAAAATCGTCGAGCGCTTGATCAAGGAGATGCGGGAGGAGTGAGCGACAGCACTATTCTAAATGAACCGCAAGAAAGTCAAAGTTGTCCGGGTGAGCTTGATTGCGATCACAATAGTCGCATGGGTCGTCTATGGCCTGTTGATAGACCGCCAACTGGACCTGCTGAAACACGCGAATCCAATGCAAGACACAGGCCTTTCACTTGGCTACAGTGCCCGAATTCGCTTTGGAGGACCGATCATGATTGGACTGACTCTCCTGGTTCTTTTAGCTGGCGCGGGTTTGGACAGATTACCGAAATCGACCGGATCACCCCCACAATGAAAAAGCCGGTCAAAGCCAGCATTGAGGTCCAAGGGACCGTTGTGAGTATCCTTGCGGAGAAGCACGAAGATTATATCTGCTTGACCGACATCGCCCGTCACCGAAACCCGGAAGGAACAGACGACCTCATCAGGAACTGGCTCAGAAATCGCAACACGGTCGAATTTCTTGGAATCTGGGAGCAACTCCACAATCCGGATTTTAATCCCGTCGAATTCGACGGGATTAAAATGCAGGCAGGTCTGAACAGCTTCACTCTCACCTCAAAACAATGGCTCGAACGGACCAGAGCCATCGGTCTTATTTCGAAAGCCGGACGCTACGGCGGGACCTATGCCCACAAGGACATCGCCTTTGAATTCGCCTCCTGGATTTCCGTCGAATTCAAGCTATACCTCATCAAGGAATTCCAACGCCTAAAGGACGACGAGAACCTCCGTCTCTCCCTCGCTTGGAATCTCAACCGCACCCTCTCCAAACTCAACTACCGCATCCATACCGACGCAATTAAGGCCAACCTGATCCCGCCCGCAATCACCGCCGCCCAAGCCGCCATCACCTACGCCTCCGAGGCGGACCTCCTCAACGTCGCACTCTTCGGTCTGACCGCCAAACAATGGCGCGATCTCAACACCTCACTCGACGGCAATATGCGCGATCACGCTACCATCGAACAACTCCTGGTACTCGCCAATCTGGAAAGTCTCAACGCCGAGTTCATCCACATGCAACTTCCGCCGGCAACCCGCCTGATCAAGCTCAACGCCATTGCCATCCGCCAAATGAACACGCTCACGGCCAGCACCACCCGACTTCCGGAACCATGAGCCATTCCTTCATCGACAACACCCTGCTCTCCCGCCTCGGCTCGCTGCCCATCGAGTCACGCGTGCCGATGCTCGGAAATGTCGCCGGCAAACACCGCTCGCCCCACCGCGGATCGTCCGTTGAATTCGCCGAATACCGGAAATACGTCGCCGGTGACGACACCCGCCGCCTTGATTGGAAGGCTTTCGCCCGCTCCGACCGCTTTTACATCAAGGAATTCGAAGCCGACACCAACCTCCGCGCCTACTTCGTTGTAGATGCCTCCGGCTCCATGAACTTCACCGGCGGCGGCGAGTCGAAAATCCAGATCGCCCGCCGCATCGCCGCATCGCTCGCCTACTTGCTGGTCAACCAGGGCGACGCCGCCGGGCTCTCGATCTGTACCGACAAGCTCCACCTCGAAGTCCCACCCAGCCGCCGCGCCGCCCACCTTGAGCGATTCTTCTCCACTCTTGGAAAAGTCCAGCCATCCGGTGAAACCGGCCTCATCCAAGCGCTCCACACCATCGCTGAAAAAATCGGCCAGCGCGCTTTCGTCGTCATTCTCTCCGACCTCTTCACCGACACCGCCGCCCTCGGCGACTCTCTCCAGCACCTCCGCTACCGCAAGCACGACATCTCCGTTTTCCACCTGATGGACCCGCTGGAACTCGGCTTCGAGTTCGACCGCCCGCACCGCTTTGTCGATCTCGAGGACGGCACCTCCATCGTCGCCGAGCCGAATCTAATCGCCGACGAATACAAGTCCGCTCTGCGCGATTTCCTCACCGCCGTCCGCGCCAAGTGCCACGACGCCTCCGCCGACTATCAGCTTGTCACCACCGACACCCCGCTGGAGCCGCTGCTCCGCGAATTCCTCACCGCGCGGCTGCCAAAGTCGAAGCATTAACTGAAACATGCTTTTCCTCAATCCACTCCTCCTCTGGGGCCTGCTCGCAGCAAGCGTGCCGGTGTTGATCCACCTGATCAACAAGCGCCGCCACAAGACCATCCAGTGGGCGGCCATGCAGTTCCTGCTCAAGGCGACCCGCGAATCCCGGGGGAAGAAAAAACTCCGCCACATCCTCATCCTCACCTGCCGCGCGCTCGCCATCGCCGCGCTCGCCTTTGCCGCCGCGCGGCCCATCGTCTCCGGCCTCATCGGCTGGGGCGGCGGCTCCATCGACACCGTCGTCCTCCTGCTAGACCGCTCGGCCTCCATGGAAACCAAACCCGGCGACGGCCTCAATTCCCGCCGCCAGATCGTCATCGAAAAAGTCCGCGACACCATGAAGACCTTGGGCGCCACCCGCCTCGTCCTCATCGACAGCGCCAGCGGCAGACCCCAGGAAATCCCCTCACCCGACATCCTCCCGGAAATCGCCGCCGCCGCGCCCAGCGACACGGCCGCCGACTTCCCCACCCTGCTCGCCCGCGCCGCCGAGTTTCTGTCAGAAGCACCCGGCCGCTCCGAAGTCTGGCTCGCCTCCGACCTGCAAACCTCCAACTGGCACCCCGAAGACGAACGCTGGTCCACCGCCCGCGCCAGCCTCGCCGCGCTCCCCCAAAAGCCCGCCATCCGCGTCCTCTCCCTCACCGGCCCCTCTGCGGCTAACACCGCCATCCGCATCCTCGGCTCCCGCCGCTCCGGCGACGAAATGCTCTTCGATCTCGAAATCCTCCGCGCCGCCGACGCCCGCGGCAGCGCCTCCCTTCCTCTCACCACCCAACTCAACGGCACCCGAACCACCGAGACGCTCACCCTGCCTGGTCAATCCCTTCGCTTTCAAAAACGCGTCACCCTACCCGGCGGCAGCGCCACCGGCTCCGGCTGGCTTTCCATCCCCGCCGATGGAAATCCCCGCGACAACTCCACTTTCTTCGCCTACGGCCCCGCCCGGCCGATCAAGACCATCATCGTCGCCCCCGCCGGCGAGTCCGTCGACTACCTCGCACTCGCAGCCGCACCGCCCGGCTTCGGAAACCAAAGCACCCAGCGCGTCGATCCCGCCAACGTCGCCGGCCTCAATACCGGCGACCTCGCAGCCATCCTTTGGGCCG
Organism: Luteolibacter sp.; assembly: GCA_044240265.1. Lineage (GTDB taxonomy): Bacteria > Verrucomicrobiota > Verrucomicrobiia > Verrucomicrobiales > Akkermansiaceae > Luteolibacter. The sequence continues at coordinate 8,886 of JBIHZT010000101.1, forward strand.
CCCCGCTTCCTAACGGACCCGCTTACGGCGTCATCGAGCGCTTTCTCAGCTCCGGCGGCCAGGTGATCTTTTTCCCGCCCGCCATTCCCTCGGAGGATTCATTTGTTGAATTGAAATGGGCACCCGTCGCCGAAGCCCCGACCGGAAAATTCTTCATCCTCAAGGACTGGAATCACAGCGACGGCCCGCTCCGCGACGGCATCG
>JBIHZT010000102.1:0-9084 GCA_044240265.1 Luteolibacter sp.
CGGCCAAAGTTCCAGCGGCTCGTAGGTGGTGATTTCCCAACGCGGGGTGATCCGGACCATGTCGTGGTCGTGGAGCTCGCCCTCGATCACGTAGCGGCGGTAGCGTTTTTCGATTTTGGTGACGAAATCGGCTTCCTTGTCGTCGAGCTCGCGGCCGAGCTTTTCCTCGATGATGTCGAGCACCGGGGTGTCGTCGAATTCATTGGGCGACTCGGGAAGGTCCTCGCCGCGGTGCATGCGTTCCATCATGGTGGCATACTGGCAGGCACCGGCGATCAGCTCATCCTCCGCAGTGCAGGAGCCGAACCAGCGGTTCCCCTGGAGGCGGAGGCTGGTGCGGAAGGTGCCGGTTTCGTCTTCGACGCGTCCCTGAATGAACAGGTGGTTTCCGAAAATCTGGGTGACGGCGCCGTCTTTTTGCAGCATTTCGCCCCTTTTTCGGGCGTCCTCGGGGAAACTGTTGAGGAAATTGAGGGTCGCTCGGTCTGGATTCATCGCGTCTGAAGTTGAAAAAGATCCCGGATAATCTCGTGCCAAGCCCCTTGCCAAGCACCTCCACGCCGGGGCGGAGATGTTAACTCATGAAAATGAGGCGACGCAATAAAAACCTTATAACCATCTTGGATTGATCGGATTGGGTCGCGGAAATCCTCGCGAAATCCGAAGCTGTTGCGGGCTAACTCCTCGGCCCGGCGACTGCGCGGAAGATGATTCCCAGGCCGCCGATGACAAACAAGCCCGGGAACCAGATCGAGTAGCCGGGGGCGAGAGAGTCCGGTTTCAGCACGGCGAAATCGGAGTTTGCCGGATCGACCCGGCAGGTGGTGGTTTTTCCTGCCGGATACTGCCTGATTCGTGCGTCCGCCAGTTCACGCTTGGACGACCATGGATTGCCGCGGAGAGTCAAGTGGTCGCCCGTGCGGGCCTGCCCCAGCCATTCGTAACCGAAACTCAACTGATGGCGGAACTCGCGCGGGGAATTTTCGTCGTGCCGCCTCTCTTCAAGCTCCGAGGAAAGAATCACGCAGGCGACTTCCGGCCACTGGCGCATCTCGCGCGCCCTCAGGTAGCTGCGCCCGAGCAGCCAGACAAACATCCCGCCGACGAGCACGAGGGACAGTCCGAGAAACACGAGATACCACCTCCCGGCGCGGCTGGGGTGCGGAGTCTGTTTGTGAAATGGAGCCTGTGTCACGGCCGGTGCTATGCGTCGGATCCCGGCGGGATGCCAATGGAAATTCACATTTCGGGCGTGGATCGGTCCGGGAGTGCGCTCCGCATGAGTTGGGAGACAGGGAATCCATTCGGTTTTTCAAGCCCGTGGAACGTCGTGTCGCGGGACGCTTGATGAGCCGGGGCCAAACGGCTATCGCTCTCGTATGGTCATCGCCTTTCACAAACCCTACGGGGTGCTCTGTCAGTTCACTCCGGACCAACCGGGGCAGCGGACGCTCGCGGATTTCGGCTTCCCGGCCGGAGTCTATCCGGTCGGGCGGTTGGACATGGATTCCGAGGGCTTGCTCCTGTTGAGCGACGAACCCGGATTCAACAACCGCCTGTTGGATCCCAAGACCGCGCATCCGAGAACCTATCTCGCGCAGGTCGAGGGGATTCCTACGGCGGAGGCCGTGGCGAAGCTCAAACGAGGTGGAATCGTCATCCAAGGTCACCGGACCCTGCCGTGCGCCGCCCGGTTGTGGGAGGGCGAACCGGTAGTCGGACCGCGCGAACCGCCGGTGCGGTTCCGGCAGGCGATCCCGACCGCGTGGCTGGAACTGCGGTTGATCGAGGGCAAGAACCGGCAGGTGCGGCGCATGACCGCGGCGGTGGGTTTTCCGACGTTGCGGCTGATCCGGGTGGCGATCGGCAAGCTCGATGGCGCGTTTCTCGCGCAAGGCGCGTGGAGCCGGCTGGATACCGCTGAAATCGGGAAAATCTGGCAGAAGTAGCGGAGGCGGGGGACCCTCTCCACTGCCCCGGTTTCCTTGGGGGGCAACCGGGGCAGCTACACACATACTATGCTGGGGGGGCCTTGTATTCCGGGTCTCAGAATCCCGGAAGCGGCTAAGAAAGTGATGTGTGTAGAAAAGCACGGAAAACGGCCGCTGGCAACCTACGCGAACGCGGTAATCACCAACCCTCGTGCTTGGTGGGCACGTGTTCTTCCAGTAATTCCAGATCGCAACGCATGTAGAGCTCGCCAATCGGCGGAATTGTATCGGCGCCCGAGACGTCGCCGTAGCTGTAGTTCCCACCCGCCGCGCACGACGGCGTGCGCTCCACAAAGCGGCCGATGCCGATGACTTTGTTTTTCAGGTCGGGCACGCTGGAACCTTCCGTGTAGCCGTAGAGATTCGCGAAGCTGCGGAGCCCCTTCTGCACGTTCTGCAGATTGATGACGCACAGCGCCTTGTCCGACCCGCGCTTCCAGCTCCGCGCGCCGATGAAAAGCATGGTGATCAATGACAAGAGAACCAGGATCACCACGGTGAGTTCCAACAGCGTCATGCCACGGAGTGGCCGGGAGTTCGAGCGGCGCGGCGACTTGGACGGTCTATCAAGGGATGGATGCATGATTTCCAGCTGCTGTAATCTTCATTGGGCCTGAATGATTCCTCCCTTGAAACGGACTTTCAAAAAGCGGATCCCGGAACCGGCCCCACGCCGGGATCATGAACTCCTAAACCTTGTTATCGCGGTTTATGGGTGCTCGTTTCCAAAATGTTTTGCTGGTGTTGGGAATAAAGCCCCTGCAGCTCTATGACGGTGGGAGTGGCCTTCCCTAGTCGCTCGAAGGCGGTCTTGTTGAGGAATTCCCGACCGCGGTTGCCGGCGGCGAACAAATCGATTTCGACGAGGATCCGCGGACCTAGCGCGGTTTGCACGACCGGGTAGAGCGGGTGGCTGGAATTTTCCCCCTGATCGATCTTCACGCCGACGGCGGTCCAGGTTTTCCCTTGGTAGATGCCGGTGACAACCGGCTTTTCCCTGTCGCGGCGGGAGTCGGTAATCCCGTAACCCAGATTCTGAAGCACAGCGGCCGGGCTTCGTGGATCACCGAGGCGGGCGACGAGGCGCAGAGCGGCTCTCACATCCCCCGCGCGGGTGGCATGGAGCCACGCCGTTACCGTCTGCTCCGCCTCGTCCCGGGAAGGCGCTGGCAGCGGGCCGATTTCCATCAGAACGGGGCTGTCGGCGAGGAGCAGGTCCTGCCATTGGTTCTGCCAGACCTGGGTCTCGGCATCCACCCAGCCTTGCAGTTTTTGCCGGACCTTCAAGTCGGGTTCGGGGGACCAAAGCCAGCCTTTCGCGGACTTTTCGAAGTAGAGGGCGCGGGGATCAAAGCGGTCGGGATCGCGGGCGGAGAAAAATTGAAACACTCCGACGGCGGCGGATTCGTCCGCTTTGAATGCGAGCGGCATGGCATGCCGTGCGGCGGTGGGATTCTGAACGGCCCAGCCGGTTTTCGCCGCCTGGATGCAGGCCCTGCGCGCGGCTGCGGGAGCTCCGTCGAGTTTGGAAATCGCGAGAAGTGCCGGGAAACTGCCGCCGGAGAGGGCGCTGATCAGCGCCTGGTGCGCGCTCTCTGCGGTGGTTTGTGGTGTGGGGGGATGGGCTTCGATCCATTTTGCCGGAAACGCGTCGCGCAGTTCCGCGTCGAAATCCTCTTCCGGTTCGCCTTCCTCATCCTTTTCCACGCGGAGGAAAGATTGCGGCGGGTCGATTTGCCAGAGGTGGTCGTCGGATTTCGCGAGTTCAAGGTGGACGAGCTCGATTCGCGGCGGGGAGGATTCGGCACCGCTGCCTGCGGGGTCGAGGCAGGCGACAGAAAGAAGGCCGCCGGTGTCGTCGGCTTCCAGCGCAACGATGACGCGCGCGACGTCCGGGGAGGTCAGCAGCCGCCACGGACGCGGTGCCGCAGCCCCGGCGGCAGCCACGCGCTCGACGGCTTTCAGTCGGGCCGGCCAGTCGTCGGGCAGTGTTGCGGCGAGTCCGCCGAGGCAACCTAGCAGAGACGGCGGATCCCGTTTTTCGCAAGCGGCGAGGAAGCGTTCTGAGAATTCCAGCGAGTCCATCTTGCGGACCTCCGAGGCCGGCAGGGACGCTTCGATCTTCGCACGCATCCTGCTGGCGGATTGTTCGCGGAGTTGCTCCAAATCGGCGACTTGCTGGCGGAGCATCCAGTTTTCGAGGAGTTCGAGGCGCTTCCGGAGTTCGATGGCGTAGCCGGTGCCGGAGTTTTCGAAGGACGCGGGGACGGGGGCGGCGGTCCATTCGACGCCGCGCTTGACGAGCGCCACGGGGAAGACCTGCAGGCGCGTCGGGTCGAATCCTCCGACTTTCCGGACGAGCACGGCGGCGAAATTGTCGTCGAGCTTGACCGCTCCGACTTCCAGCGGATCGCTGCCGAGGTCGCGGGCCATGCGTTCGATGTGCCGCGCGATGCGCTGCCTTTTTTCCGCAGCGGTCTGGGCAGAGAGCGCGGTGTCGCCGCCGGGTTCGAGATCGAGTTTCCGCAGGCGGACTTTTTCGAGGAAATCGAGGGCGACCTTGCCGGGATCACTCGGCGCGGCGTGCGTGGTCATGGCCACTGCGAGCAGGATGGTAAGGACTTTCACCGGCGCAATTCATAGCCCATTCCCGAGCTGGCGAAAGTGAAGAATTCAAGCGTGATTCACTATTATTCTTCCACGGGCAGGAATTCCGGCAGGCTTCCGGGGACTCCGGCCAGTCGCGGATTCGCCTCCCAGCGTTCGCGGTTGCCGGTGATTCTCGCGCCCATCCGTTGCAAGGCCTCGGCTGAGCCGTCTGCGGAAATCCGCCGCAGGTGGTCGCTTTTCGCGTCGGGGGTGATCAGCCAGGACAGCGCCAGGCGGCTGTCCACCATGCCTTTTTTGCTGCCCCAGGTCCGCGCTTCCGGGAAACGGATGTCTGCCAGCCACGCACCGGTGGCGTTGGGGCGGGCGATCCACCAGCCGTCGGTGAAGCGGGCCAGAGTTTTGGTTTCCCGCAGGTCCGTGAGTCCGGCGAGCGTTTCCTCGCCCTTCGGATAGATGGTCCAGCGCACCGGGGATTCGTCCCGCTCGAAGACACTGCGATAGCCGACCCAGAATTCGTTTCCGCGGTCCACCACCGAGCGCCAGAGCAGCAGGTTGAACGGGGTGGGGGACTCCATCCGGCGCTGGAATTTCGTCCCACGGCGGGCGAGGTCCACTTCAAATCCGGCGGATGCCAGTGATTTCATTCCCACGCCTAGCAGCGCGTAGGCCGCGCTCAGGCCTAGTCCCCAGTAGCACCATTTCCGGCGTTTCGACGGCGGGGCTGGCTTCTTGCCGCGCGACTTTTTGGGTTTTTCCTCCCGCAGGAAAACGATGCACAGCAGTGCGACGACCAGCGGTAGGGTGAACAGGAAATCGACCGGATGGAGGATATTGAACGCCATCCGACTGCCGGGGATCGGCCACAGCACCGCCGCGCCGCCGACCGTGAAACAATCCACCAGCACGTGCGCGCTCCATACCGTGGCGACAAAGCCGCCGGCCGCGAGTTTACTGATTTTCTCCCGCTGCCACAGTTTCGCGAGTCCCTGTGCGATGGCCCACGATCCGAGCGCGATGCCAACTAACGAGTGACTCGGCCCGCGGTGCCAAGCCAGCCTGCGCGCGGTGTCGAGCAGCGGATAGAGCAGCACGTCCAGCTCCGGCAGAATTCCGAAAAACGCACCCCACGCCAGCGCCCGGTTGCCCAGTCGCCTGCCCATCATCAGCTCTCCGATCAATGCGCCCAGCGCTGCCTGCGTGATCCAATCCACACGCCGACGATGCGGGAAAATCCGGATTCTGAAATCCCAAATCTCAATTTCTTCAGGCCGCCGGCTCGTCGTCGATGCGGATGATGCTCTCGATCTCGCTGGCGATGAACTCGCGGCTGCCGAGCTGGAGGCGGAGCTTGGCGCCGGGCAGCCGGGTGTCCTTGGAAATCAGATAGATCAGGCCCTCCAGCGGGTGCAACTCGCTGGCGAGCTGCACGCGGACGCGGCGACCGAGGATCACGCCGAAGCGGGCTTCGAAGGCGCGCTTTTTGTCGTCGAGCTCATGCCGCCATTTCCGGTGTCCTTCCTCGGATCCGTTTCCAGATAGATCGAACTCGCCCTGGTCGAAATTCATGCGTGGAGGATTCTCCGGGCCGCTGGATTTGGCCGGATCAGGATTCGGCGGCCTGGCGGGCGATTTCCCGGAAGGCGGGGGCGATCTGGGCGTCGGTGTATTTCCCCTCGATGCTGACCGCTCCCTGATAGCCTCCCTGCCGCAGGACGCGGAAAAACGGGCGGAAATCATCGCCGCCGACGCCGGGCACGGTGCGGCCTTCCTTTTCCGCTATTTCAATGTGGGTGACGACGTCCAGCGCGGCCTTGAAATCGGCCGGGGTGTCGCCCCCGCAGGCCATGTGGTAAAGATCGGCAAGCACGCGGACTTGCGGCTGCCCGGCGGCGCGGATGAGCTCCGCGCACTTGGCGATGTGGTTGATGAGATTGCATTCTTCCACACGGAGCTGCTCGACGGCGACCGTAACGCCGTGCGTGGCGGCGAGCGGGCCGAGGCCCTTGAGCAGCTCGACGAACTGGGCTTCGGCCTTTTCCCGCGGCCACCCGTCTGGAATCCGGCGGGCGCCGCCGCTGCCGAAGACGATGAATTTTCCACCGGCTTTTTTCAGGCGGCGGAAGGTGATGTCCGCCCAGGCGAGGATGGGTTCGTGGTTGGCGTCCGGCCCGACGCAGCGCAGGTGGGTGGGGCGGATGAAGCCGTTGCAGGCCAGAACGGGGAGTGGCGAGGCGGCGAGTTTTGCGAGGTTTTTCTCGAACTCGGCTTCGGGTAGGTCCGGGACGAGAAATTTTCCCACACTCTCGGTGAGAAACTCCGCGCCGTCCGCCTTGAGTGCGGCCGCCTTGTCGAGCGACGCGGCGATGCCCATGGCGGTGAAAAGTTTCTTAGCGGGAGTCTCAGCAAAAAGCGTCGGCACGAGGGCCGTACCGACGAGCGCGAGGGAGCCTGTTTGCAGGAATCCTCTGCGGGAAATGGATTGCATGGCTAGGGGAACTTTACAGATGGAAAACCTTGCCGCCGGCCATGACTTCCTGGGTTTTCTCGTCGAAGGTGACGCGCTCGCCGGTGCGCGCGGCGGCGTTGGCCATGATGGTGGCGATCGAGTGCTGGTAGCCGGCCTCGACCGGCGCGTTTGGCTGCTTGCGCGAGCGCAGGCATTCAAGCCAGTTTTTCATGTGGGCGGTGGTCAGTTCGTCGGCCCCGGTGTTCGCGGAAGTGACGGCGGGTTTGACCCCCTCGAGGCTGAAGTCTTCGAGCAGGTTTGCCTTCATTTTCATGTCGGCGGCGCTCTTTTCGTCGAGACCACCGCTGGAGGTGACCTTGCCGGTGGCGAGGTTGAGCTCGCCGCCATTGGAATAATAAACCTCCTTGGTGCCGCCGGCGGAATTGCTGAAGCGGGAACCGTAGGTCACTTGAAAGCCGGAGGACGGATCATCTAGGGGGCCGTAATCAAAGACGGCGGTGAGCGTGTCGAAGTTCTTGCGACCGTCCTTCCACTGGTAGATTCCGCCGTTCGCGGCGACCGAGCGGGGGTGGGGGAGTCCGGTGAACCAGTGGATGGTGTCGATCTGATGGCACATCCACTGGCCGGGGATGCCGGACGAGTAAGGCCAGAACAGGCGGTATTCGAGATAGGCGCGCGGGTCCCACTTGGCTTCCGGGCGGTTGCAAAGGAAACGTTTCCAGTCGGTGTCCTGTTCCCGGATGGCGGCGACCAAGTCCGGCCGGCGCCAGCGTCCGGGCTGGTTGACGTTCCAAGTCATCTCAGCGGCGACGATGGGGCCGAACTTGCCGCCTTTCAGGTATTCGAGGGCGGCGTGATAAGTCGGGCCGGAGCGGCGCTGCGAGCCGATTTGGACAATCCGGTCGGACGCTTTGACCGCCTTGAGGGCCGCGCGGGCGTCCTGCATGGTCTCGGCGAAGGGTTTTTCGCAGTAAACGTCGCAGCCGGCGGCGATGGCCTCGATGGTATGGAGTGCGTGCTGGAAATCCGCCGTGGAGATGATGACGGCGTCGAGTTTTGCCTTTTCATACATTTCCTCGTTGTTGCGGTAGGTCTCGATGTCCTGGTCGAAGGTCTTCTTGAAAAAGGCCTTCGCCTCGTCGCGGCGGACGCTCCAAATGTCCGAGACGCCGACGATTTCGCAGTTGAACTTGGCGGCGACGGCTTGGTAGGCGGGGAGCAGGGCGCTTTTCAGGCGATCCGAGAATCCGACGATGCCGATGCGGATGCGGTCGTTCGCGCCGGCGGTGCGGGCTTGGCCGAAGGCGGTTGGGAAGGTTTGGGAAGCGAGCAAGCCGAGAGTGCTCAGGGAGCCGGTGCGCAGGATTTCACGACGATTCATAAGGGTGTAATAAATGGGTTTGGTATTCTGGGATTGCCGATGGGGAATTCAGGGTTTGAAGTTCTCTGGTATCCATAACCCAAGCGGGCTACGCCTCCAGCAGCCGCTGATTTGTCAAAAATCACCGAATTCCAAGAAAATGCGACTTTGGGCTTGCAAGGTCGCGCTCATCCCGTAACACCTGCGCCCCGAATTATGGCTAAGAAAAGTTGGATCGCACGCAACGCGCGTAAAAAAGTAACTGTCGAGAAATATGCTGAACTCCGTCTCAAGCTGAAGGCTGAGAAGGACTACGTGGGTCTTTCCATGCTCCCACGGGACGCGAGTCCGACCCGTTTGGTGAACCGCTGCGAGATCACCGGTCGCCGTCGCGCTTTCCTGCGCCGCTTCCGTCTCTCCCGGATTACCTTCCGCGAGCTTGCTTCCGCCGGGATGCTTCCAGGCGTGACCAAGTCGAGCTGGTAAACTGGCACGAGTTACGCTTTCTTAACGTGGGACGGAAATTACCCGTTCCCACGTTTTTCTTATGCCCATCTACGAATACGTTTCTGAAGCTTCGGAAGACCCGGAGCATAGTTGCCGCGTCTGCGCCCGAGGATTCGAGCTCAGACGCCCCATTGACCGGGCCCCCTTGG